>NZ_BPUU01000019.1:0-60188 GCF_054772415.1 Capnocytophaga sp. HP1101 | reverse complement strand
CAACCTTTTTTAGGACAGGACAGGTTTCCTTCGTCTTTCATCACTCATCACTCTTCATTACCTTTTATCTTTTACCTAATTTAAATTTTCCAATTCTCTCATTTTCTAATTTCCTAATTCTCCTTACCTTTTATCTTTTACCTTTTACCTAAAAGAACACTCCATTAGTAAATCCATACCACCGCAATACCGTTTCGCCCCATAAGAGTATCATCAACCAGCTAATGACCATCATCGTAATACCAAACTTGAAAGTATCACTCCAGCTGTATTGATTGGTAGTGTACAGCAGTGCGGCAGGTTTACTGTTAAACGGCAATACATACACGTGCCCCACAAGCATTGCTACGGGAAAAGCCAGACTCATAATTGGGTACCCGTTCTTTTGGGCTACCCCTATGGCAATAGGAATAAATATCAGTGTAAGCATTGTTTTAGATTGAAATATGAGCGAGAAAAGCAAAATCCCTCCTGTAAGTATCATATACAATACCCAAAACGGAGTGGCTTGAGTAATTCCTAAGCTACCAAAAAGAGCATCGATGAGCGTGCCAGGTAAACCCGTAGCGTCAAGTCCTGCCCCTAAGGTATAAGCTCCTGCCGAGAACAAAAGCAAATGCCAAGGAATGTCTACATCGTTCCATTTTACTACGCCTACGCCTGGAAGCAAGGCTACTACAGCCCCCATAAAAGCTACTGCCGTTTGGTTGATGCCGTGTTGCTTATCGGTAGCCCATAAAACAAGCACACAAACAAAAATAGCAATCGCCTTATACTCCTCAAACCTCATTTTGCCGAGCTTGTTGAGCTCTTCCCTAAGCCTGTCCATTCCGCCTTCAATCTGTGGCACGCGCTCTTCTTTTTTCAGTGGAAAATAAATTTTCGAGCCTACAAACCACGCGATGAGAATAAGCAATACGCTCATCGGGAAGGCTGCTTTAAACCAATCCTGATAACTAAAAGAGCCTATACCCATAGCACCAGCTATAAGAGAGCCCGCTAAAAGAGCTGCCCCTGAGCCTGTCAAGAAGGCATTAGCTCCTAAATTGATTTGAAAGAGGTTCTGCAATATCAAATTCCTACCGAAGTTATTGCGGTGT
Source organism: Capnocytophaga sp. HP1101 (assembly GCF_054772415.1). NCBI lineage: Bacteria > Pseudomonadati > Bacteroidota > Flavobacteriia > Flavobacteriales > Flavobacteriaceae > Capnocytophaga > Capnocytophaga sp. HP1101. The sequence goes on along the minus strand of NZ_BPUU01000019.1, from coordinate 59,088 downwards.
TCTCCTCCCGTAGCCCCGTAGATAGCGGCTATCACCATAAAAATAGGCAATAGTATAGCAGCTTTGGCAGTAGTTGCCGAAATAAATGCCGATAGCACTAAGTTAATAATGATAAAGCTTAGTATAATACCTCCCGAATTTCTGCCAAACTTCAGTACAAACCACAAGGCAAACCGTTTCGCTACCTGTGCCTTTACTAACATACTCGCCAAGATAAACGAAAGGATATTGAGCCACATCACTGGGTGTCCCAATTGGGCATATGCCGTCTTGTCCGTCGTGACTCCACACAACACAATCCCCAGTATAACTAATAGTGAAGTGAGGTAATTGGGGATTGCTTCGGTAATCCATAAAATAATAGCAGCTACAAAAATAGCCAACATCGCATAGTTGATGTGTATAAACTCGTTATGTGTTGCTTGTTGTAAGGTTGTTTTTTGCTCGTCCGAGAGTTTTTTTTCTCCCTTCATTGTAGCTGTCAGTTGTTTGGTTTTTGCCTTTTCTATTTGGGCATACCGCGCCATTGCCGATTCGGTAAGTGGTGTCGTCTTCTCATTGGTGTCTATTCGGTTGATAAACGAAATGTTGGCTACCCAGTAGATAAGTACAAAAGCGAGGATAGCAAGCGGTCCTCCAATGCGTTGGAGAAACCGCTCTACCCCTGTTTTTTGCACCTTTGGCAACTTTTCGATATGATAATTATTCATATCCAAAGGGTCAAAGGGTGGCGTGTGGTCGGTATTATTTGTCATTTCCAGTTCTTATATGGGTTCTTCATTAGCATCGAATTGTAATAACGCTTGTCGCCTGTTACTTCTTCACCCAACCACTCAGGGCGGGCAAAAGTAGCATTCTCGTCGGGTAATTCAATCTCTGCCATTACAAGTCCTTCGTTGTCTCCATAGAACTCGTCAATCTCAAAACAGTAATCGCCGTTCTTTACCAAATAACGAGTCTTGTCAATAATACCTGGTTCGCATAGCTTTAAGAGCTCTTGTACTTCGGCTACAGGTATTTCCTTTTCCCATTCAAACCGGCTCGCACCGCTTTCATTGCCGATGCCTTTTATCGTAATGAAACCTTTGTCGCCTTTTATGCGCACTCTCACGGTGCGTTCAGGTACGGAGCTCAAATAACCTTGAGTGATGCGAGTCGCCTTAAACGATGCTGCTTTATAGGCATCACTCTTCACCATAAATTTTCTTTCTATTTCTTGTGCCATAACTTAATTTGCTAAGGGTTTATGTGTCATTCCAATCACGCGTTTAATCGCTTGCAAGTAGTTGATGTTCTCTACTCCTTCCAATCCGCAATCGGCAATGGTTTTCTTTATATCCTCTATCTCGGTAGACTCTGAGTTAATGGTTTTCACCAAAGCCCCATTGATGTATACGTTACCGGTTTCGCAAATGGTATTGTTCACCATATAACCAAAACGCACCTTCTCAACGGTTACTGCTTGCAGGTCGGGGTGTGCTTCCACCATTTGTAAAAACTCCTCTAAGGTGTATTCTCCTTTGGTAAGCTCAGGCATTCCTTGCACTTTAAAAGCCGGAAATACTTCTTCTTTAAGTACTTTTGCCGAGATGGGAAACTCTCCTTTCATCAGTGGGTTCCATTGTTCTAAGCCATCTACCTTTTGCACAAAGGTTTTGATGTCCATCTTGCCATCGCGAATTTTAGTGTTGTTCACATCATTAGTCCTACTCACAATATAGGTTTCGGTACTGTGGCGTTCCCATACTTTTTCAGGAACTGGTACACTTAGGCGTGCCATACGCTCGGCTTGTTTAGCAAAGCAACGCCCAAAACTGCGAAACTCAAAACGCGGTTTAGAGATTTCGCCAATCTTTAATTCTTCTTTTGCCATAATTATGTTTTTATATCATTTATTGTTTAATTACTTATTTTACAACATTTTTCTATAATAACCGTCACTACACTCCCCCTTTGGAGGGGGTAGGGGGGAGGTTTGTATTTGTTTTACTGCCACTACATTATCCCTTTACGTCACTACACTCTCCTCTCTCATTGTTTTACCGTCTCATCTTCTGTTCCTGTCGCAGGATTCGCTTTCCCTTGAGTTGGGTCTGCTTGCATAAATTTACCTGTACCATCAGGACACCGGCTCCACGATTTCGTAACTGCCGCAAGACTCACTTTGCCCCAACCATCGCCTTTTTCACCTCGTTGGAAGGTGTTTAGTTTAGTTCCCTCAGGGCTGTAAAGCTCTATAAGCACATTTTTCTTGCTCGAAAAACCCGAACTGAACCCTCTCGGGGTAGTACCTTTGGCGCCTACGATAGCAAAATGTGAGTGAGGGGCTACCACTTCTCCCTCAATACCCGTCCACGTAAGTTCTTCGTCTTTTTTAATGGTTACGTCTTTTAGTTTGATAGGAGTGTCGCCGTTGTTGTAAAGTTCTATAAATTTTTCGGCATCGGCGCCTGCTCCGTAAAGTTCGTTGAGAACCAATTTAGTGTAGTCCGAAGGCTTATCGCCTACCACATAGCTACTTTCTTTTACGGTCGAAAATCCTGCGGTATTCACTACTGTTACTTTGTAGGTTACTTTTGTTTTATCGGCTTGTGCCGGAATAGTCCCTGTAAAAGTATTGTCCTTGCCCGTCATCGCTACGGTTTGGTTGCCTGCTCCTGCGTTGTAAACCAAAGTTACTGTCGAAGGTGCTTGTAGTCCCGGAGCTATTACAGCGGTTACCACTACGTTGTCAGTCGAGGTAGGGGCTGCGGGAGTAAGCTTCACCGATTTGATAGTCGAAGCTCCCTCGTACACTGCATCTTTCACACAACCTGCTGTGATGACCAATATTAATAGAAGTATGTATCTTAAACTTTTCATTTTAGTAATGGTTTAAAGGGTGAATGTTTAAAAATTAATTTCAAAGCGCATAGCGAGCATATGGTAGCTCACACCGCCTTTGCCTTTGCCTTCCACCGCTTTTTTATAATCGGTAGTTGGGGCTCCTGTGGCATCGTGCCCAATAATCAGTTTGCCTCTGCCGTTTGCATAACGGTCGTTGTTGGTATACTGATAGTTCAGAGCTATTTTCACGTTGTTATTCACATAAAAGTTCAACCCCGTAGTGAAGTTTGCTCCTGAACCACCATACACGTCTTTGTCGTTCAAGCTGAGGTAATCACAGCGCATTGCCAGCTCCACATCACCCCATTCCTTGCCTCGGGTAGGCTGAGTAAACTCACCTTCCGATACGTTAAACTTCTGTTTGCCACCAAAGAGCAAATACGCTGCTTGCACATACCAACCCGTGAAATTGTAATAGGTAGCTTCCGTAGTAACGTGGTTGCCTATCCACTCTCCTTGTACGCGGAAGCCTCCGTAGTAAGCAGCGGCTTCTACCCCGCGCAACCATTCGTGGTCTACATTGGGTATAACATCAGTGTCTAAGTACTTTTTGCGGTTAATCGAGGTAGAGTTGCGGGTACTGAAACGCGCTCCGCCGTAATCCTTAGGCGCTACATCAGTTTTAGGAGTGCGGTAAGAGCCCTTAACTCCTAAATAACAACCTTGCATACGGTCTTCGGTATAAGGCATCCAGCCCACTTTACTGGTGATTGAATACCCCTGGTTGCGTCCGTAATCCTTATTGTTGTCTTGCACATTGGTCACTTCCTCAACGCCAGCTACTCGTTGCAAAAACATACCAAGCGAAGCCCTAAAATGGTCGCGCAAGTACTCTCCTTGAATACCCAAATGCCGTGACGGCACTAAGGCTTTACACACCATAGGGCGTTCCATAAAGGTTAAGTAACGCGAACTGGTAGTTTGCTCCATCGAGAAATCTTCTTTGAAGTTTCCCACCTTCAAGGCTACGTTCTTAATCCCGTCGTATTCCACGATAGCATCTTTAAGTTCAAAAATACCATCGGCGAAATCAACGTCCACTTCACCGTACCAATCTTTGGTAACTTGTGCCTTTACGGCAAATCGAGCACGGCGAATAGAAGCGCCGTTGCCTATCTTGTCGTAATCGCTCTTAGCGCCAAAAAACGTAGCAGCATCCACTTGCACACGGTTGTCAAACCAAAACTTATAGTTCTGATGTTTTGATTCAAAAACCAAGATGTTGTTACGTGCCTCTGAGCGAAGTTCTTTTCTATCGACTGCCACGCCATATTGGTTATAGCGAATGGTATCGAGCTCTTGGGCTATAGCTGTACTGAAGAAAGACAGCAATAGCCCCCAAATTAAAAAGGGTAACTTTTTCATCGGTTAAAATAATGTTTCTTAATGGAGTTGGTAAATTATTATTATAGTTCTTTTAACGCCACAAAGGTAAAAACTATTTTCTAATTAGCAATGAATAATTTTCTTTTTTTTTTGATTTAAGCTGAAAAATCCTTAATTTTAACATAACACCCCTTTATCTCACCTCTATCTTACTTTCGATTATTTTTCTATTTTCAATTTTTAACTATTCACTGTTTAACCGTTCACTATCAACTCTTTCTATAATTTTATCCTACCATACCCCTATCTCTTCCCTTTTCCGTCATACTCCCCCTAGCACCTATGACCTAAGCCCTCCCACATCACCCATTTTCTCATTTTCAATTTTGCTAATTCCCTAATTATCCCTTCTCCTTTCCGTCATACTCCCCCCTAGTGCCTATGGCCTAAGACCTAGTGCCTCTTCCTCTTTCTTTCGCCTCGAAACCCCGTTTTTAACATTTTTATCACTGTTGTATTATATTATGAATCAACTATTTATACACCCTTTCTATACCAATCGTCCAAGATTCGTATAAGCTTCCTATAAGCTCCCTATAAGCTAACCCCACCCAAATTACAGCTTATTTTTTACCTCTTACCTCAACACACCCTTCCGTTTCTTTTCGTTATCTTTTTACAGTCCCAATATTCCCATTTGCTATTCGAATTTCTTTTGCGGTATACACTTTGCTAAAGTTAATCGCCCGTCGTGCTACGACCTTTGGCAAAGTTGATTATCGGTATTATTGGCATTTCTGGCATCATCAGCATTATCAGCATTTTTGGTATTAAAATTTTTTTTCCTACCTTTGCACTTCATTGCATATTACACTGCTTTCATTGAAACATCTTAATTATGCGCATTCTTTTTTACATAACGCTATTTTTATCGCTACTCGCCTGCGATTCCAAAGAGAAGAAAGAGGAGGTAACACCCTTGCTCTTCCCCGATAATACGCAAATGCTTTTCCGCATCAACGATAAAGATAACTTCCTCAGTGCCATTGCTAACAATACCTTTTGGAAGACGCACAATCCTCATCAGTTGCGCCCACACGAGGTAAAACTCCTTAATAGCATTCCCACCGATGATAACTTGTGGGTAGCTTTTGATACCGAAGGTCATTTCTTTGCCATAACTCCCCGTATTAGCAACGATACTATTAGTTTTTGGCGCAATGCCGATACTCAAATCCAAAAACAAGCTCAGTTTGGTAAAGAATGGTTTTACACCATAGCCGATAACAACTTAGTTATAGGCGATTCCGAGACCGTTTCGGCTTATCAACAACTGAAACAAGAAACTAAAACTCCACGACAACAGTCTTTGGAACAACTCCAAAAAGTAGGTAATACCGAATGCGTTGCCACTCTTTTCTTCCAAAAAGACGAAGCAAATGCTTACTTCAAATCGTTCTTCGGAACCGAGATATTACAAAATGTAAAAGATTGGGTCTCTCTCGACCTTTTCTTAGAAGAAAACAACATACGTTTTAGCGGTATGGCACTCATTGCCAATGCCAATGCCGATATAATGGCACACACCTTACCCTATCAAAACAATGTGTTAAACGTACTTCCCGCACGCTTGCGTTCACTCGTTTCTTACACTTTCGACGACGGCGATAAGCTCGCTCAAAACGATAGTACAGCTACCAATAATCCGTTTAAAACCTCTATCAATGGGGTAGCTTTTGCTCAAACCTCCGAAGGTCAATTTGCGGTCGCCTCTTCTTTTGATGTAGATGAAACCATCAAACAGTTGCCCGTACTCTCTGAAGACTTTCAGCACAACTTCTCTATGTACGAACTAAACCCCGACCTCCCAATGGATTTTTTCACCGCTTTTGTACCTCAGTTTGTCCCTAAATACGTCGGAGTGTATGAAAAGTTTCTCGTGTTTACTACCACCAAAGACCTTCTTACCTCAGTAATCAACGATATGCAACGAGGCAATGTGCTTTCAGCCAATAAATCTTACGATTGGTTAGAACAAAACAGTGCTTCCAACGTAAGTGTTACACGGCTCACAAATCTTTATGACAACACAGCTTTTAGCAGTAAATATCCTTATATAGCCGAAAACTATCGCTGGGCAGTATTCCAACAAACCCCTCAAAACGACTATTACGTGCTCAATTTCATCAGTCAAAAACAAACTGAAAGCACTCTTTCCGATGAGATGAAAGAACGTTTCCGCCTTACGTTAGACGACCAAATGGTTATCCCTCCTACTATTCTCTTAAACCACCGCACCAAACAACTCGAAATAGCCGTGCAAGACACCAATAACGATTTATATCTGATAGGTAACAACGGTTCTCTCTTGTGGAAAAAACGCTTAGACGGAAAGATACAAAGCCCTATTTACCAGGTCGATTTATTTAAAAACGGCTTCTTGCAAATGGCTTTCACTACCGAAAAGTCTATCTGGATTATTGACCGCAACGGCAATGTGGTAGAGCCTTTCCCTCTAAAGTATCAAAACCCTATCACACCTTTGGAGGTGTTCGATTACGATAGCAATCGCGAATACCGCTTCCTCTTTGCCGAAAACAATATCTTGCACCTGTTAGACAGAAAAGGACAACAAGTGAAAGGCTTCTTACAGCGCACCAATGGGAAACCTTTGTTTACTCCTAAGCATTACCGTTTCAATGGCAAAGACTATCTTATCTACCCTTCCGATAATGGTGTCTTTAACATCTTGCACCGCAACGGCGAAAACAGAATAACAGTAAAGGGTAACTATCGTTTCTCTAACAATCCTCCTTTGGTATTCAATAACTTGTTTATGTTCACCACTCAAGAAGGTAACCTTATTTCTATAGATGAGAAAGGAGGAATGAATCGCACAAATCCATCGCTGGTAGAACCCTTTTATTGGGAAGGTAATCGTTATGCACTTACCTCTCTTTCGGGCAACATACTTACCATAGGCGGGCAACGCATTGAACTTCCCGAAGGTAAATATGCCCGTCCTAAACAGTTCCGTATTCGTGGCATCAACTACGTCTCAGTAAACGAACAAAACACCAAAAAAGCCTATTTATACGACGAAAAAGGAAAATTGTTAAAAGACTTTCCCGTAGAATCAGTATCCCCCATTGCGATAGATGTAGATTTAGATAAATCTATTTGGATAGTTACTGAAAAATCACCCACTGAACTGGTGCTCTACACTATGAAACAATTAGCTAATTAATATCGAATTGAAAAAAGCAGTCATCATAGGCTTAGGTCTCATAGGAGGTTCCTTTGCCTTAGAATTGAAGAAACGTTTGGGTTACCGTATTGCGGGTATTGACCTAAACCCTAATCATATAGAAAAAGCCTTAGCCTTAGGTATCATCGATGAAAGTACAGATTACAACCATCTCACCGATGCCGACCTCGTGCTCATAGCGGTACCTGTGAACCACATAGGCGAAGTGCTCTTGCAAGTATTAGATAAAATAGGCGAACAAACCTTAGTAATGGACGCCGGTTCGGTAAAAGGTCACATCTGTGAAGTAGTAGCTACACACCCTCGCAGACAAAACTTTGTTGCTGCGCACCCTATGGCAGGTACCGAGCATTCAGGACCTGAGGCAGCGCTTTACGACCTCTTCGATGGGAAAGTAATGGCACTTTGTGAAGTAGAAAAAAGCGATTGGCAACTGCTTGACCGTGCCCTCAGTATTGTAAAAGCCCTAAATATGCGCGTAAAGATGATGCACCCTTCTGACCACGACTTGCATACCGCTTACGTATCGCACCTCTCACACGTGAGTTCGTTTATGCTGGGCAAAACCGTTTTAGAGATAGAGAAAGACGAAGCTCAAATCTTCGATTTAGCCAGCACAGGTTTTGCCTCAACGGTGCGTTTGGCAAAAAGCGATGCCCAGATGTGGTGTCCTATCTTCTTAGAAAACAAAGATAATGTACTCAAAGCCCTCAATGAATATATCAAGAACTTAGAAGCTTTCAGAACCCTCATCGAAACTGAACAATCCGAAGCCCTTACCCAAAGTATCCACGAAGCCAATTACATTAGGAAAATACTGAAATAATATTTTAATGCCAGAAATGCCAATAATACCCAACGGGTATATATGTGAGCTGTAACGCGTATATACCCGTTTAGTGATAGATATATACCGCTGACCTCACAGGTATATACCGCCGACTTCACAGGTATATACCGCCGACTTCACAGGTATATACTGCTAAGTATATACTTTTTTAGTAATAGGTATATACCGTATTAAAGTATTAATAAGTATTATTTTGCGCTCTCAATAAAAGTTTATACCTTTGCCACAAATTTACCTATTACCTGTTATGAAGCGCTTTCGCCTATTTTTTACAAACCGCCGCACTCTCACTTTTGTGATTTGCCTGTTGCTCTCGATATTTATCTGGTCGCTGATGAAACTCTCAAAAAACCTTATCAGAGAGCTATCAGTGCCTGTGATGGTAATCAATCCGCCTGCCGACAAAGTGCTCTTGCCCTCTACCCCTAACTACGTAAAAATATTGGTGGAAGGCAATGGCTTTTCACTACTGAAATCGTACCGCCAAAACGCTACGCTCACCGTAGATTTCTCCGATTTGCAAGAGGTGGGCGAAAACTTCTACACGCTCTCCAAAAACAGTAAAGATAAACTCAGTAATACTTACCTCTCTAACTTCAGAATACGCTCGGTAGTTTCAGATACTATCCAACTCTATTTAGCGCCTAAACACTCTAAAAAAATACCCGTAGTGGTGCGCCTGAACGTGGAATTTCCTAAGGAATACCAACTCACCGAACTGCGCCTCACTCCCGATTCGGTAGTAGCGACGGGTAGCCAAAAAGTAATCGACACCCTCACGCAGGTAACTTTTCAATACCGACATAAGCGTCCGCTGAAAGACAATTTTGGGGAGACTTACACGCTGAAAAACACTCCTTGGGTGCACTACAACGCTCATAAAATTGTGATGCAAGCCTTTGTAGATAAGGTGAGCGAACAGGAACTCACGGTGCCTGTGAAGGTGGTGGGTGCCCCTAAGGGCAGTCAGGTGAAGGTATTTCCCAGCGAGGTGAGCGTACTTTGTACTGGTGAATTGGCAATCCTCAAAACCCTCACCCCTGATGATATTCAGGTCATTGCCGATGTGTGTGAAGCCAACGGCAGCAACATTCCGCTACAGCTCAGCACCCACAAACGCCGCGTGAAAATGACCTTTATGAAAGAAAATACCGTTGATTTTTTGATACGCAAAGAATGATAGTAGTAGGACTTACAGGAGGTATCGGCAGTGGCAAGAGCACCATTGCCCGCGAGTTTGCCGCTTTGGGCATTCCCGTTTTCAATTCGGATACTGAAGCCAAGCACCTCATTGCCAATGATGCTGAGGTAAAGCGCCGTATCATCGAAGTTTTTGGCGAAGAGGCTTATACAGGCGATGAATACAACCGCGCTTATATCGCTAAAATCGTATTCAGCAACCCCGAAAAGTTGGCATTACTGAACGGCATTGTACACCCTGCTTTGGCCGAATATTTCAAAAAGTGGACAGCCCAGCAAACGGCTCCTTATGTAATCAAAGAAGCGGCGATTCTCTTTGAGAGTGGCAGCTATCAAGATTGTGATTTTATCATCACCGTTACTGCCCCCGAGGAAGTGCGTATTGCCCGCACTATCGCCCGCGACCATTGCACCGAAGCCCAAGTGCGTGCGCGTATGGCACAGCAGTGGAACGACTCTCAACGTATCGCATTATCCGATGCTGTGATTGAAAATATCGACTTAGAAAAAGCTAAAAAAGAAGTAATTAAGATACATAACACTTTGTCAAAGTCCAAGGACTTTGACAAAGTCTAAAAATGAAAAAACTCATCCTTATCATCACCATACTCCTTGCCTTTCTGGGCATTACCTACGCTCTTTACGCCTTTCTGATGCAGATAGGGGTAGACGAGGGCTATGAACCTATACAACCTATTCACTTCTCTCACAAAATTCACGCAGGTGATAACCAAATCGATTGTAAATATTGCCATTCAGGGGCGCGGACTTCGGCAGTAGCAGGCGTGCCCTCACTCAATGTGTGTATGGGTTGCCACAATACCATTTCGGAATATGAGGGTGAGGAGGATCTCACCAATGGTTACACTAAAGAATTTTATACCAAAGAAATCAAGAAATTATACGAAGCAGTAGGCTGGGACGAGCAGAAATTTCGCTATACGGGTACTCCTAAAGGGGTGCAGTGGGTGCGCATTCACAAACTCCCCGACTTTACTTATTTCAATCACAGTCAGCACGTAGCAGTGGGTGGATTGGAATGTCAGAAATGCCACGGAGAAGTACAACAAATGGAGGTGGTACACCAGCACGCTCCTCTTACGATGGGGTGGTGTATAGAGTGCCATCGCCAAATGCCTGTGAATGCTAACAACCCTTATTATCAGCACTATGAAGAAGTGCACAAGGCTTTGGCTAAAAAGCTAAATGTTAGCAAACTAACCGTTGCCGAAATGGGAGGCTTAGAATGTGCTAAATGCCACTATTGATAATTACGAATTACAAGTTACGAATGACTAAAGAAACTCTACATAATATATCAACATCACGGCGGGATTTCCTAAAATTCTTAGGTTTTTCTACAGCGGTGGTTGCCTTGGCAGGTTGCGAAGGGGCGGTACACAAAACGATTCCGTATGTAATACAGCCCGAAAGCATTGTAGCAGGTGAAGCCAATTATTACGCTACTTGCATCGCCGATGGTTTTGACTTTGCCAGCGTACTGGTGAAAACTCGCGAAGGGCGACCCATTGCTGTATTGCGCAACCCCGAAGCCAAAGCAGGAGGGGCAGTGAATGCAAGGATATTGGCATCGGTATTGAGTTTATACGATGAAAATAGGAAACCTCCCACCATTGCAAGGGAAGGCTTTTGGCAGAAAATTGAGACCGATACTCTTTCAGCCTTAGAGAAAGCAAAAGCTAAAGGGAAGCAAATTGTGATGCTCAGTCAAACACTCGCGAGTCCGTCGAGTTATGCCTTAATAGAACTATTAAAAGAAAAATACCCTACCTTTAAACTCGTAGAATACGATACAGTATCAGAAGATGCTACTCTCACCGCTTTTGAATGGCGCTATGGATTGCGTGCAATGCCCGATTACGATTTCAGCAAGGCAAAGCTCATCGTTTCTTTTGATGCCAATTTCTTGGGCGATTGGAATGGCGGAGGCTATGAAGCAGGCTATGCGCAAGGGCGTATCCCCAGCAAAGCAAACGGAATGTCGCGCCATATTCAGTTGGAAGCCAACCTCAGCCTTACAGGCGCTAATGCCGATGAGCGTATCGCACTCACTCCTGACCAAGTGAAAAAAGCATTGGCTTACTGTTTCCAATACCTAAAAGGTTTTGAGGAGAATGAGCAATTTCATTTCCCAACCTCTATTATAGAAAAAGAGGAGAATAAAGTTACTATTGAAGACAAAATAAAGAAAATAGCTTCCGAACTCAAAAAAGCGGGTAGCAAAGCCTTAGTAGTAACAGGTATTGATAGCGTTGAAGCTCAATTAATCGCTTTTGCTATCAATGAACATCTCCAAAGTGAAGCTTTCTCGCCTCAAACTCCCGTGCTTACCCGTAAAGGTAATGTTAAAGCTCTACAACAGCTACTCACCGATATGAACGAAGGTAAGGTAGGTGCTCTCTTTATCAACAATCTCAACCTCTTATACTGTTTGCCTAACGCCGAAGTGTTTGCCACAGGCTTGAAGAAAGTACCTTTTTCGGTATCCTTTGCGATGCGCGCTGATGAAACTGCCCAGCAAACGACCCTTTGGGCACCTCAACCTCATTATTTAGAGTCGTGGGGCGATGTAGAATTCAAATACGGGCACTACGGACTGATGCAGCCTTGTATACGTCCGCTTTTCAATACCCACCAATGGCAAGACTGTTTTTTACAATGGATAGGACACAATGAAAGCTATTACGATTTTATCAAAGCTCATTGGGAAGCTCATATCTTAAAAGGATTTTCTTGGGAACAAGCCTTACACGATGGCACATTTGTAAAAGAAGATTTAAAATCTTTTGAGTTGCCAAAAGAAGAAAAAATCCCTTCACTGAGGAAACCGCCTATGACCCTCACACGTGAGGAAACTTTAAGGCTAATAGGCACAGTACTTCCCAGAGAATTAGTAGAAACACCTTTTGAACTTTCTCTCTACACCAGCACCGCTTTGGGCGATGGGCAGCAGGCTAACAATCCTTGGCTACAAGAGCTCCCCGACCCTATCCACCGCACTACGTGGGATAACTTCCTCACGATGCACCCCAGCGATGCCCAGCGTCTAAATATTGAGAATTGGCACACTGCTGATGGTGCTTTGGACGGGCATCAGGCGAAAATCAGTGCTAACGGCAAAAGTATCATCGCTCCCGTACTTATCACCCCTGCACAAGCGCAAGGAAGTGTGGGGCTTGCCTTAGGTTATGGGCGCAAGGCAGGCATACAAGCCGAAATGCAAATAGGCGTGAATGCCTTCCCTCTTTATAAAGACCATTGTAAAAACCAAGGCGTACAGATAGAAAAAGCAGACGGCACACACGAATTTGCCTGCTTGCAACTGCAAAATGAATTAGTAGGGCGTAAAAATATCCTGAAAGAAATCAGTTTAGATACTTTCTTAAACTCCTCTGCCGAAGTATGGAACCCTCAACCCTCTAAAACCAAGAAAGACCCTACTACCCCACATCACTTTAAACTCTCTATCGACCTGAATGCTTGCACAGGTTGTGCGGCTTGTGTGATCGCTTGCCACGCGGAGAACAATGTGCCCGTAGTAGGCAAAGAAGAAGTGCGTCGCTCGCGCGATATGCACTGGTTGCGCATCGACCGTTATGAATCAAGAGAAAACGAACAAAGGTGCGTAGGCTTTCAGCCCGTGATGTGTCAGCATTGTAATAATGCCCCTTGTGAGACTGTTTGCCCTGTAATCGCTACCGCTCACGGACAGCAAGGACAAAACCAAATGGCTTACAATCGCTGTGTAGGTACGCGTTATTGCGCCAACAACTGCCCTTACAAAGTACGCCGATTCAACTGGTTTCAGTATAGTGAAAACAAGCAGTTCAACTACAATATGAACAACGAAATAGGGCGTATGGTGCTCAACCCCGATGTAACGGTACGTTCGCGAGGGGTAATGGAAAAGTGTTCCCTCTGTATCCAGAACACCCAAGCGGTAATACTGAAAGCCAAAAGAGAAGGTCGTGCGGTCGCCCCAGGAGAGTTCAACAATGTAGTAGCTTGTGCCGCTGCTTGTAATACAGGAGCTATGGTATTTGGCGATGCTAACGAAGAAGGAAGCAAAATCGCCCAACTCAGTGCCAGCGATCGTATGTATCAGCTTTTAGCAGAGCTGGGGACAGACCCTAATGTGGTGTATCAAGTGAAAGTTAGGAATTAGAAGTTATGAAGTTTTATATATTTTTCATATACCTTTGGTGTATTTGTCCTTGTGTGCTGTATGCAGGGATAGACCACTTATTGCCTGCACCGCAACAAGTCATCGCTAATGGGCAACGCTACAAGGTAGCCTCGGCAGAAACGCACCCGCTCATTATTGTAGAAAGAGTAGCCGATTTGCCCGAAATTCCTATCAATAAAGAAGAAGGGTATCTATTGGAAGTTACCAAAAATTATATCCTCATTCGGGCGATCAGTGGGAGAGGCGTGTATTGGGCAAAACAAACCCTAAAACAACTTTTGGTTACCAAAGGCAATAAAGCCTATTACGAAGGGTGCAAAATCATTGATTATCCTGCTTTTAGGGTACGCGGTTTTATGCAAGATGTAGGACGCACCTTTATGAGTTTGGAGGAGTTGAAAAGAGAAATAGCACTACTTTCGCAGTACAAAATCAATGTATTTCATTGGCATCTCACCGAAAATCAAGGGTGGCGTTTGCAGAGTTTGCTTTATCCTGAACTCAATGCACCGTCTAGCTATGAGCGTATGCCTGCCCAATACTATACCCTACAAGAAGCCAAAGAGTTGATTGCTTTCTGCAAAGAACACAATGTATTGCTCATCCCCGAAATTGATATGCCTGGACACAGTCGCGCTTTTGAAAAGGCTTTTGGGGTAGATATGCAATCGGAAAAAGGAATGGCAATTCTCAAAGAACTATTGGATGAGGTAGTCGAAAATTTTGATGTTCCTTATATTCATATAGGCACTGATGAAGTAGTTTTTAGCAATCCGCAATTTGTACCTGAAATGGTGGCTTACCTGCGTAATAAAGGCAAAAAGGTGATTTCTTGGAATCCTGGGTGGCAATATAAAGCAGGTGAAATAGATATGACCCAACTGTGGAGCTATCGGGGTAAAGCACAAAAAGGCATCCCTGCTATCGATAGCAAATTTCACTATATCAATCATTTCGATGCTTTTGCCGATTTGGTTGCCCTCTACAACAGCAGAATTTTAAATGTAGCCCAAGGCGACGATGAGCACGCAGGAGCTATTATAGGGCTGTGGAATGACCGCTATATCAGAGGAGAGAGAAATATTCTCATCCAAAACAATTTCTATCCTGCAATGCTCGCCTTAGCCGAACGCTCTTGGAAAGGAGGAGGTAGCGAATATTTTGATGGCAAAGGCACTATGCTCCCTACTGATACCAGCGACCCTATATTCCGGCAGTTTGCTGATTTTGAAAGGCGTATGTGTTGGCATAAAACCCATCACTTTACTGCCGAACCCTTTGCCTACGTACCTCAAACGAAAGTAGTTTGGCGCATTACCGATGCATTCCCTAATAATGGCAACCTTTCTCTATCTTTTCCGCCTGAGAAAGCCTTAAAAGAAAGCTACTCTTATGAAGGAAAAACTTATCACACCCATAAAGCTATAGGGGCTGGCATTTATTTGCGACATACTTGGGGTAACCTTGTACCTGCTTTCTATAAAAAACCTCAACCCAACCACACTGCTTATGCGTACACTTATGTATATTCACCCGAAGAACAATCGGTTGGTTTATGGGTAAGTTTTCAAGATTACAGTCGGTCGGAAAAAGATCTCCCTCCGCCACAAGGCAAATGGGATTACAAGGAGAGTAAAATTTGGCTAAACAATACTGAACTCTCTCCTCCTATATGGGAATCAACTCACAGAGAGCTCTCTAACGAAATACCTCTTACTAACGAAAATTTTCAAGTGCGTCCTCCTTTACAAGTTAGGCTCAACAAGGGATGGAATAAAGTGTTGCTCAAGCTACCTGTGGGTGCTTTCTCTACCCCTGAAGTGCGATTGGTGAAATGGCAATTCACTTGTGTGTTTGTAACTCCCGACGGCAAGGATGCTGTAAAAAATCTTATTTATGCAGATACTCAACGATAAATCCTATCATACCATCAGTGAAGATATAGCGCGCCCCATCGAAGGTCGTGCTTCTCGCGCGTGGTGGATTGCCTTTGGCATTACCCTTCTTGCGACCCTCTGGGGGATATGGGCAATATGGGTAACCTTGCGCGACGGCATAGGCGTGTGGGGGCTCAACAAAAACGTAGGTTGGGCGTGGGACATCACCAACTTTGTGTGGTGGATAGGTATCGGGCATGCAGGAACGCTCATCTCGGCGGTATTGTTGCTCTTTCGCCAACAGTGGCGGGTGGCTATTAATCGCTCGGCTGAAGCAATGACTATCTTTGCTGTATTGCAAGCGAGTATCTTCCCGATACTGCATTTAGGCAGACCGTGGTTATTGCATTTCAACTTGCCTATTCCCAACCAATACGGCTCGCTGTGGGACAATTTTAACTCACCTTTGCTATGGGATGTTTTTGCTATTGCTACCTATTTTTCGGTATCCTTAGTGTTTTGGTGGGTAGGCTTACTCCCCGATTTTGCGATGTTGCGCGATCGTACTCTCAAGCCTTTTCAGAAGAAGATTTACAGCTTGCTGAGTTTCGGTTGGAGTGGTAAAGCTAAGGACTGGCAACGTATGGAAGAGACGATGCTCCTCTTGGCGGGCATTGCTACCCCCTTGGTGGTATCGGTGCACACTATCGTCTCTTTTGACTTTGCTACCTCGGTCATTCCAGGGTGGCACACTACTATCTTCCCGCCTTATTTTGTGGCGGGAGCTATCTTTTCGGGCTTTGCTATGGTGAGCCTCCTGCTGATTGTTCTGCGCAAAGTGTGTGATTTCGAGAGCTATATCACCCTCAAGCACATCGACTTGATGAACAAAGTGATGCTTGTGGCAGGTAGTATTGTAGCTGTTGCTTATCTCACCGAATTGGCAATGGCTTTTCGCTCGCATTCTGAATTTGAAAAATACGTATTTCTCAACCGTGCGATGGGGCCTTATGCGTGGGCATTCTGGACGATGATTGCCTGCAACGTCCTCCTTCCTCAACTACTGTGGATTAAGAAACTGCGCTGTAGCATTGGTTTCTCAATATTCATCGCCTTAGTGGTGTGCGTGGGAATGTGGCTTGAACGCTTTGTGATTATCGTCACCTCATTGCACCGCGATTACCTGCCCTCCTCGTGGACGATGTTCAGTCCCACCTGGGTAGATATAGCGATATTTGTGGGCACTTTAGGATTTTTCTTTCTGTTGTTCCTATTGTACGCAAGGAGTTTCCCGATGATCGCACAAGCGGAAGTAAAGGGGCAGGTGTTAGGTGTTAGGCATCAGGTGTTAGGCGATAGTCCACAGGCATTAGGTAATGAGTCAAACACTTTGTCAAAGTCTCAAGATATCGCTCTTGCGGATTGTCCCCCTTCGGGGGATCGGGGGCCAGAAGAGATGATCATTTTAGATTCACCTGAATCGCTTTTAGAAAAGATTAAAGAGCTAAAAGCTGAAGGCGTGGAAATTCAAGAGGTATATACCCCCTTTGCGGTACATGGGTTAGATGAAGCACTGGGGCTCAGGCGCACGCGCTTAGGCAAAGCGACTTTCGTATACGGACTCGTGGGCTTGCTCTTTGGTTGTTGGCTTGCTTATTTCACGATGATCAAAGATTGGCCTCAGAACTTCGGCGGTAAGCCCAACGGCACTTTCTGGGAAAACTTCCCTTCGTTTGTACCCGTAATATTTGAATTAGTGGTGTATTTTGCCGCCCATTTATTAGTACTCACTTTCTTTTTCCGCAGCAAGCTCTATCCGTTCAAAAAAGCAGAGAACATAGTGAAAGACAGCAGTAATGATAAATTCGTAATTCAGGTAAGAGATAAGAAATGAAGAATTTGAAAGTATCCATAAAGTTACAAATGTCGCTTTTGCGTCACTACATTCCCCCCTTGGGGGGGGCTAGGGGGAGGTTTGGAATCTTTATACTACTCCTAATGTTAATAGCGTGCCGCAACAAGCAAGAGCGCAATGTCGTATTCGCCCCTGATATGTACGACAGTCCGGCCTACAAGCCCTACGAAGTAGCGCCCCTCACACCCCCTGAGCACACCGTAAAACGCGGGGCTTTGCCTTACAGCTACCCCAATACTCAAGAGGGCTATGAGCAGGCTAAAGCCGAATTGCACAATCCTTTGGCTACCGATACACTCCAGCGAGCGGCAAATCTCACCAAAGGCAAGGAATTGTACGAGGTGTATTGTGCCCTCTGCCACGGCGAAAAAGGCGATGGCAAAGGTCTCTTAGTACAGCGCGAGAAGATCTTCGGGGTGCCCAATTACAAAAGTCGTGAGCTCACCGAAGGCAGTATTTATCACGTGATTTATTACGGCAGGAATACGATGGGTTCATTTGCTAACCAACTCAATGAAAAAGAGCGTTGGCAAGTAACGATGTTCATTCAACAGGTAACAGGTAACAAGTAACAGGTAACAAAGTATGGCTATTCACTTTTCACTATTCACTTTATTGTTTGTGGCGCTTACAATGGTAGGGGTCTTGGTATTCTATGCTATTAACAAAGTAACGAAAGCCGAGTGGCTCAGTGATTTGTACCCCACGATGAAGAAGATTACCACACCACTATGGGGAGTGTTGTTGGCATTGCTCGCGGTGTTGTACTTTACGAATAGTGAGGGGTATTTTTTGTTGAGGAGTGTAGGGTATATGGTGATTTGGAGTGTCTACCGTTATCTAAACCTCCCCCTAGCCCCCCCCAAGGGGGGAACTGTAGGACGCAAAAGCAGCTCTTTAGCACCTCACGTACTTTTCTTAGCGATTTTTTTTCTCACCGAAACCCCAATGGCGTGGGATTGGTTCCCGAAAATTAACGATTGGCATAGTACGCTTTTTGCGTGGCAAGTACTTAGTAGTTTTTTGTTATCGGGGGTAGCTTTGCTCACGCTGTTTAGCAAGCCTGCACATTACCACGATTTAGGCAAATACCTATTTGGATTTTCTATGCTATGGGCTTATTTGTGGTTTTCGCAATATATGCTGATATGGTACGCCCAAATTCCTGAAGAAACTATCTACTACGAAACCCTTTTCAGCAAAGGTTATGGCACGGCTATAGTAGTGATGCTGGTGCTCAGCTTTGGATTACCCTTCTTAGTGCTCCTCTCTTCACGAGCCAAACAAAAAAAGCTGTTCCTCTTCGGAACAGCTATCTCAATATTATTGGGGCAATACCTTAATTTTTATTTGATGGTAATGCCGTTTGTGGGGTAACACTTTATTCTTCGGCTTGTTGAGCCTTAGCTTTCTTACTGCCTTCGTACATCTTATATTGCAACAAACGGCTTTCTAATTTACCATTAAAAAGCTTTATTTTGCGTGAAGGACGCAATCCTACATATTTTATACCTTCTAAGTTAGAAGTAATAAACCACGCATCGGTATTGGGGTAATGATGTTTAAGAGTATTCCCAATAGATGAGTAAAGTTGTTCTACATCTGTTTGTAGGCGCTCGTTATAAGGTGGATTGAACACCATATGTAATGGTTGTTGTTTATCTTCTTTTTCAGTAGTAAAAAAGTCCTTTTGAAATACTTGAATGTACTCAGATAGATCAGCATTTTTTAGGTTATCTTTGGCTTTAGCTACTGCTGACGGTGCTTTATCATATCCTACAATTTGATAGTTAAATTCACGTATTTTCTTAATACAACTGCTAAAAATAAGGTTAAATAGCTCTTCATCGAAGTCATTCCAACGTTCAAAAGCGAATTCTTTACGGTGCACATTAGCTGGGATATTACAAGCTATCATAGCTGCTTCTATCAAGAAAGTACCACTACCACACATAGGGTCAAGAAAATCACACTGTCCTTGCCAACCGCTTAATAGCAAGATACCCGCTGCTAACACCTCGTTGATGGGTGCTATATTGGTAGCTGTACGATATCCGCGTTGGTGGAGTGAATTACCTGAACTATCAAGTGATACAATTACTTCGTTACGCTGAATGTGAATATGTATTGCCACATCGGGGTGAAGTACATCTACATTGGGGCGACGACCTGTAGCATTGCGAAAAGCGTCGGCAATGGCGTCCTTAGCTTTTAAAGCCACATATTGTGAATGATTGAAAAGCTCGGTTTGCAAAGTAGCTGTAACAGCGAAGGTTTGGTCTACGCTTAGGTAAGACTGCCAATCGAAGTCATAGAGCTTTTGGTAATAGTCTTTTTCAGTACGGACATAGAAAGAATGAATAGGTTTGAGTATTTTTAGAGCAGTACGCAAGCATAAATTTGCTTTATACATAAAGCCTTTATCACCTTCAAACTGTACACTACGCACTCCTTTTGTTACGTGCATAGCGCCTAAATTGCGCAATTCGTCAGCCAAAATATCTTCAAAACCAAAGAAAGTTTTGGCTACCATTTTATAATTATTTTCCATTGGTTTATAAAAATATGGCAAATATACACTATTTTTGCCACTTGAGAAAATAAATATTTAAAAAATGAACTTTCTACATACAGCCGATTGGCATTTGGGACAAACGTTTTACCAGTACGACCGCTACAAAGAACATCAATTTTTTTTGGATAATCTTTTGCAAATTATTGAAGAACAACACACTGATGTATTGCTTATCAGTGGAGATGTGTTTGATACAGCTAACCCTTCGGTAGCATCGGTAAAGCAGTTTTATCATTTTCTTCATCAGGCGACTGAGCGCTTTGAGCAGTTGCAAATTATAGCTATTGCAGGTAATCACGATTCGCCTGTACGCCTTGAGATGCCTCAACCGCTTTTAGAAGATACACAAGTACATTTAGTGGGCTACGTAAAAAGGAATGAACAAAGGGAAATAGATTATGACCGCCTTATTATTCCGCTTTACGAAAAAGGGGAAGTAACCGCTTATTGTCTTGCTGTACCTTTTTTGCGTTTGGGTGATACTCCTAAAGCTGAAGGTACATTATCTGACTATACAAATGGGATTAGTACTTTCTACCGAGAAATTACGGAAAAGGCTTTGGCTATTGCGAAAGGGAAACCGCTGATTGCTATGGGGCATTTACACGTTTCGGGAGTAACTCTCAACGATGAGGATACCGCTGAGCGTCCTATTATCGGCGGAATGGAAGGAGTGAAGCCTACAAGTTTTCCTGATACTTTGCAATACATTGCTTTAGGGCATATTCACAAAGCACAAGCTTTAGGAGGCAAGGAGCATATACGCTATTCAGGAAGTCCTATACCTTTATCATTTTCAGAAAAACACTATCTGCATCAAGTAGTTGTTTTTTCGTTGGAAGAAAATAATGTACAACAGATTAAAACGGTGCCTCTCCCGTTGCATACTCCTCTGCTAAGTATACCTGAACAACCGCTACCAATTGAAGAAGTATTGAATGCTTTATCTGCCCTTCCTAAAGGTAATGCGGATAGTCCAGCTCCTTATTTAGGAGTAAAAGTATTGCTAAATGAACCCGCTCCTGAACTGAAAAATAGTATACTTAAAGCTATTGCTCATAAACACGTGCGCTTAGCGCGCATTGATGTGCGCTACAAACAACAACAGCACAATACAAAAGAGCCGTTGCAAAAGGAAATTACTTTAAACAACCTGCAACCTTATGAGGTTCTTCAAAGGGTTTACAAAAACAAATTCCAAAAAGAAATACCTGAGTTTTATAAGACTTTGTTTGACGAAGCAATGGAAAAGGTCAATGATTAATGGTTAGTGATTAATGGTTAGTGATTAATAGTGTGAATCAAGAGTTGAATTAAATTACTTATTATAAACCTCCCCTATTCACATACTCTGCTCTCGCAGACTTCCTCCAAAGGGGGAGATGTGATGCAAAAGCAACAATGCGCTGCATATCAGCAATAATGATTTTTCAACTCTTGATTCATATTAATAATTAATGTTTAAAGGCTACTAATTAGTTTATTTTCTTCTGTTTTTAACGAAATATGCAAGAGCTAAAAAAGCTGTGCGTAAGAGTATTGTCTTACACAAGAGTGCTCCTTTGATTTTGTTCCAAGGGCAGTTTATAAACGGAATACCTTCTTCAGGAGGCTCAAATCGCACTATTCTTTCAGTAACAAACTCTAATAGAGTTCTTTATTTTATCAAATTGCTAATGTTTTCATTTTATTTCTGTACAGTAAAACAGTAACTACGAGGGTGAGATATTCAGAAAGGGCAAGGGTGATCCAGATACCTTTTTCGCCTAACCACGAGGGAAGGATGAGCATTCCGATGCCTATGAATATTACCCCACGCAAGGAAGCGACAATGATAGAACCTAAGGCATTCCCGATGGCGGTAAAGAAGCTGGTTACTAATATATTAAATCCGTTTACCAAGAAAACAAATGAGAAGATGCGCAAACCTTGATGAGCGATAATAGCTACGTGTGAATGGATATCTTTTAAAAACAGACCTATAATTTCAGTTCCAAAATATTGCAAAACGGCAAAAACAGCAATTCCTATGAGCAAATTGGTTTTAGCAATAAAATTAAAAAAAGCTTTGAGGCGGGTGAATTGTTTAGCTCCGAATACATAGCCCATTACGGGTATCATACCGTCGGAGATGCCTAAGAAGAGTAATATTCCTATGAAGTTAGTATAGCTGAGTACTGTAAAAGCCGACACACCATCAGCGCCCATTATTCTTATGATAATATTATTGATAATCAAGATACTTACTGCAGAAGAGAGTTCGGAAGCGCCTTCGGAAGAACCATTATAACTAGCACGCCATAGTAGGGGGAAAGAAAAGCGACCTTTGAGTAGACTCACTGAGTGTCTGCCTGCAATGAGGATAGCTCCTGAAATGAATGCGGCAATGGTAAAGGCAATGCCTGTAGCTATACTAGTGCCCATTACTCCCCATTGCAGTTTTAAAACAAATAATAGGCTCAGAGCAATATTGAGCAATACTACCAAGCTCATTATCACTGTAGAGGTAATGGGTTTTCCGAGGCTTTTAAGCATTAAATCGAAATAGAAACAGAGGGAGAAGGTAGGTTAAACCACACTAAACCTTTTAGATAGGCATAAGCGTGAGGGAAGAGGACTTCGTCGGCACCTAAAAGAGGAATGAAGAAGTGCATTCCTGTGAATAGTACTATAGAGGCAAAGACACTGCCGATGAGTAAGCTCCAAAAGCCGGTACTCATTGCTGTTTGTGCTTTAGCAGTATCACCAGCGCCGAGCCCTTGACTTACTAAGGTTTGACAGCCGATGCCAACGATTAAGGCAATGACCATAATAACACTATAGAGAGGCATAATAACATTTACACCTCCTAAGGCATTTGCACCGATGTAGTTACCAACGACAATACCATCGACTAAGTTTTGTAAGCCGAAGAAGCACATAGTGATGATACTGGGCAAGGCGTATTTGAGGAATACGGTGGGTATGGGGGCTTTTTCTAAGAGTTCACGACGGGTCATATACTTCGATTAGTAGATTAGCAAATTTGAAAATTAGTAAATGAATGAGAGTGCAAAAGTAGAGATTATTTTTTAATACCCAAAATACCAATAATACCAGAAATGCCAATAATAGTAATCATATGTAGTTATCGGAAAAACTCGGAGGTAATCGGAGGGTATCAGAAACATAAGAAATAGTTGCAAGAGTGTATTTAAGATAGTGTTAGCTTATACAAAGCTTATAGGAAGCTTATACGAATCTTGGACGATTGTTATACAAAGAGTGTATAAGTGGTTGAGGATTAGACATTAAGAGGTAAGTCAAGAATGTTAAAAACAGTTAAGATTTTCAAGGGTAAAATCAAGGAAAAACGAAAGTAAAAAGGTGATATTATAGGCAAAAAGTAATATAAAATTGGTAATTGATATTTTTTTACTACCTTTGCAGTCAGAATAAAAGTTAACAGATTTGTAAATTGACAGATTGGTAGATTAGCAAATTAGCAATCAATATGACAGAACCGAAAAAATACACTCCCACTGAATTAGAAGAAAAATGGTACGCCTATTGGCTTACCCATAACTATTTCCACTCCACACCCGATGAGCGTACGCCCTACACTATTGTGATTCCGCCCCCTAACGTTACAGGGGTGCTCCATATGGGGCATATGCTCAACAACACCATTCAGGATGTGCTCATTAGACGTGCGCGCCTCAAAGGCTTCAACGCTTGCTGGGTGCCTGGTACCGACCACGCTTCTATTGCTACGGAAGCTAAAGTCGTAGCAAAACTCAAAGAACAAGGTATTCAGAAATCCGACCTTACTCGTGAGGAATTCCTTGTTCACGCGTGGGAATGGACGCACCAATACGGTGGGGTGATCCTCGAACAACTCAAAAAATTAGGTTGTTCTTGCGACTGGGAACGCACTAAATTCACTATGGACGACGCTCTTTCGGCTTCAGTAATCAAAGTGTTTGTGGATTTGTACAACAAAGGTCAGATTTACCGCGGTCACCGTATGGTAAACTGGGATCCTGAAGCAAAAACTACCCTTTCAGACGAAGAAGTAATCTACGAAGAACGTCAAGGCTTTCTGTATCACATCAAATATCAAATTGAAGGTACTAACGACTATTTGGTGATTGCTACTACGCGCCCCGAAACGATTTTTGGAGATACCGCTGTGTGCATCAACCCGAACGATGAGCGTTGGCAACTCCTGCGCGGCAAAAAAGCGATTGTGCCTATCTGCAACCGCGTGATTCCGATTATTGAAGATGAGTACGTGGATACTGAATTTGGTACAGGCTGCCTGAAAGTAACTCCCGCTCACGACCCAAACGACAAAGTGCTCGGCGACAAACATCAATTAGAAGTCGTAGACATTTTCAACGACGATGCTACGCTGAATAGCTACGGTTTGCATTATGCTGGCAAAGACCGCTTTGTGGTGCGCAAAGAAATCGCAGCAGAGTTGGAACAAATAGGAGCACTGCTCAAAAAAGAAACTTACACCAATAAAGTGGGGACTTCCGAACGCACCAAAGCCGTGATTGAACCCCGCCTATCCGACCAGTGGTTCCTAAAAATGGACACCCTTATCAAACCCGCAATTAAGGCGGTTTTGGAAGATGAAAGCATCAAACTCTACCCCAAGAAGTTTGAGAATACCTATCGCCATTGGGTGGAGAACGTACGCGATTGGAACATCTCGCGTCAGCTGTGGTGGGGACAACAGATTCCGGCTTACTACTACGGCGAAGGCAAAGAGCAGTTTGTAGTAGCTGAAAACAAAGTCGATGCCCTCAAATTAGCTCAAGAGCAATCAGGTAACCCTGCGCTTACTGAAGCTGATTTGCGACAAGATGAAGATGCACTCGACACTTGGTTCTCTTCTTGGTTGTGGCCAATGAGTGTGTTCAACGGCATTTTAGAGCCTAACAACCCTGAAATCAACTACTACTACCCTACCAATGATTTGGTAACGGGACCTGATATCCTCTTTTTCTGGGTAACCCGAATGATCGTAGCAGGCTACGAATACAAAGGCGAACGTCCGTTTAGCAATGTGTACCTCACTGGATTAGTGCGTGACAAGCAACGCCGCAAGATGTCAAAATCCTTAGGCAACTCGCCCGATGCCCTCAAACTCATCGCCGATTACGGTGCTGATGGGGTGCGCGTGGGGCTCTTGCTCTCCTCGGCTGCGGGTAACGACCTACTGTTTGACGAAGCCCTTTGTCAGCAAGGAAAAGGTTTTGGCAATAAGATTTGGAACGCCTATCAGTTGGTAAAAGGTTGGCAAGTGGACGACAAGGTGGCACAACCTGCCGCAGCACAGTTGGCTTTGGAGTGGTTTACCGCCAAGTTCAACACCGTACTCACCGAAGTAGACGACCATTTTGAGAAATACCGCATTTCGGATGCCTTAATGGCTATTTACAAACTGGCTTGGGACGACTTTTGTTCTTGGCTTTTGGAGATGGTAAAACCCGAATACGGCAAACCGATGGACAAGGCGACTTACGAGGGTGTGGTAGCCGCTTTTGAGAACCTACTCAAACTCTTGCACCCCTTTATGCCTTTCCTCACCGAAGAGATTTGGCAAAGTTTAGCCCCTCGTACCCCCGAGCAAGCCTTGATAGTAGCCACCTATCCAAGCGTACAGCCTTATGACGAAAAACTCTTAGCCGAGTTCGACTTTGCTGCCGAAGTAATTGCAGGCATTCGCACTGTGCGCAAAGAGAAGAATATCCCTTTTAAAACACCGCTCAGTCTTTCGGTACTCAACAAAGAGCAAGTATCCTCACGCTTTGATGTAGTGATTGCTAAAATGGGAGGCCTCAGTGCTATTGCCGAAGTAGACAGTGCTTTAGAAGGTGCTATGTCCTTCCGCGTAAAAGCGAATGAGTACTTTATCCCAATGGAAGGTGCTGTAAATGTAGAGGAAGAACTCAAAAAACTACAAGAAGAACTCACCTATACACAAGGCTTTTTAAACTCGGTGCGCAAGAAACTGTCTAACGAGAAATTTGTGAGTTCAGCTCCTGCTCAAGTAGTAGAGAACGAGCGCAAGAAAGAAGCCGATGCATTGGCAAAAATAGAAACTCTTGAAAAAGCGATAAAACAATTATCTTAATAATAATGGAACACTTAAAACAAATGATAAACGAAGCGTGGGACAACCGCTCGTTGCTTCGTGAAGAAATCGTACAACAAACCATTCGCGAGGTGATTCACCTCCTTGATTTAGGTAGATTGCGCGTAGCCGAACCTACTGCCGACGGCTGGAAAGTAAACGAATGGGTGAAGAAAGCGGTAGTGCTTTACTTCCCTATCCAAAGTATGAAGCCTGTGGAAGTGGGCATCTTTGAGTTTCACGACAAGATTCCGCTCAAGCACAATTACGACGAAAAAGGCGTACGTGTAGTACCCCCTGCTGTAGCGCGTCGTGGGGCTTTTATTGCCAAAGGGGCTATTTTGATGCCCAGTTATGTGAATATCGGGGCGTACGTAGATGAAGGTACAATGGTAGATACGTGGGCTACTGTGGGCAGTTGCGCGCAGATAGGCAAGAATGTGCACCTCAGCGGGGGTGTAGGCATTGGAGGGGTGTTAGAGCCCTTGCAAGCAGCTCCAGTCATCATTGAAGATGGGGCTTTCATCGGGTCGCGTTGCATCGTGGTAGAAGGCGTTCACGTGGGCAAAGAAGCGGTATTGGGTGCCAATGTAGTGCTTACAGCCTCTACTAAAATCATCGATGTAACGGGTAGTGAACCTAAGGAACTCAAAGGCTATGTACCCGAACGCTCGGTAGTGATCCCTGGTAGCTATACCAAGCACTTCCCTGCAGGTGATTATCAAGTGCCCTGTGCGCTTATCATTGGGCAGCGCAAAGCCTCCACCGATAAGAAAACTTCACTAAACGACGCCCTGAGAGAATACGGCGTTTCAGTTTAATGACGAATGAAAAGTGAAAAGCAAAAAATAAAAAAGGCTACCAAAAGGTAGCCTTTTTTAGTAATGTAAGTATACATTTAGAATTTGTATCCTATCTTAATACCAAAGTTAGGTTCGATAGCCCAAAACTTCTTATTATCGTTTACTTGTCTACCAAAGTTTCGTGCGATATTTGCAAAAGGAGCAATAATAAAGGTATCGTCGAGATTCCATTGGTACCCTGCTCCTACACCTAAGATAAAGCTGTCCAAGCGAGTTTTTACACCATCTTCAGAAAATGTTCCAAAGCGTTGTTTGATAAAAGGATTCACAAAAAGTCCTGTACCTCCATCTTCTTCAAAATAGTAGTTATACCCTATTTGAATACTAGTAGCTCTATACTTTTCTCCATTTTTTCTAGGAAACACTGAAAAGCGATCGTTAAAGAAAATGGTTCCTTCGATAGACTGATTAGGAGCTATGTAATGTTCATAGCCTAACTCTACAGAAGCTAACCATATAGCATTCAGGATATTCAAGTTCACTTGATGTTGGCGGAAATCACTCTGAGCAAATGCTTTTGCTGAGAAAAACACAAGCATTGCAGCTACAATAATTTTTTTCATTGGTTTTCTTAGTTTAAAAAATAATGGCAAAGATACTACTTTTATATTAATATACAAAAATAATACAGTAAAATCAAAAAAAGTCCGGTGTACAACACGCCGGACTTTTGTATGTAAAACTAACTAATTCACTTGTGAAGAAATGGTAACAACTATTAAAAACACTAAAAAAGAATATAGACTTCACAAGGAATCGCAAACGAAATATAAAAACACTACTACTATTATATTCCTTCACTAATACGGGGGCAAAGGTACATACTATTTTGAATATATCCAAATAATAGATAGAATAATTTTAAATAATATATCTTTATCACTGATAATCAATAAGAAATATATCTCTTATTTTTCTATCCAACTTGCATATTTAGGATAGTTTATAGCAGTTCTTTCAATGAGTGCTCTCTGTTCGTCGGTAATATTTTTTAGTTTTTTAGCAGGAACACCTGCATAGAGGCTTCCTTTTTCTATATGGGTATTTGGAGGTACGACCGCGCCTGCTGCTATAATACTATAGCTTTCCACTACACAACCGTCCATTACAATGCTGCCCATACCTATGAGGACATCATCTTCAATGGTACAACCGTGCACAATCGCGTTATGCCCTATGGACACGCGGTTGCCAATAGTGGTGGGGTACGTTTGATAGGTAGCGTGAATCACTACGCCATCTTGGATATTAGTGTCATCGCCTATGCGGATAGTGTTCACATCGCCGCGAATTACGGCATTATACCACACGGTACAGCGGTCGCCGAGCTGTACATCGCCCGTTAAGGTACAATTTTCAGCAAAAAAGCAACCTTCCCCGAAGGTAGGTTGCTTTCCGTTAACTTTCTTGATTAACATATTTCTTTAGATTATCAATAATTTCTTGTAATCCATTGGTTTTAATCTCAAAGGTAGTTGCCAAGAGCATTCCTAACTTACCTTTGGGAAAGCCTTGAGTGCTAAACCACTCGAGGTAATAGGAGGGCAAATCGGCTATCATAGTACCCTTATACTTGCCATAAGGCATAGGAGTAGTGATGATTTCTTTGAGGATTTCAGGATTCATATCAAGTAAGAGATAAGAATTATATTTTTTTCAACTTTGCCAAAGTTTGAAACTTTGGCAAAGTGTGCGACGCTCTATACTTCAGCAACTCGCGTTCTCCTTTTCTCTTCGTTACGTTCTATTTTATGGTTAGGGCGCGTCCATTTAGGGTTTTCACCTAAAGAGTGATATTGAGAATCCTTAGCTTCTACCGTATGAGGTTGCGGGTGAGTTTCGAACGGCTTTTGAATGCGCATACCCAGTACACCAAGCATTTGCATATCCTCATTGATATCGGGGTTAGGAGTGGTGAGGAGCTTATCGCCTGCAAAAATAGAGTTGGCTCCTGCAAAAAAGCACAAGGCTTGTCCTTCTTGACTCATCTGAGTACGACCTGCTGAAAGGCGCACTTGTGATTGAGGCATCACGATGCGGGCGGTAGCTACCATACGCACCATCTCAAAGATATCTACAGGCTCACAATCTTCTAAAGGCGTTCCTTCTACGGGTACTAAGGCATTGATAGGCACCGACTCAGGTTGAGGATTGAGCGTGGAGAGCGCTACAAGCATTCCTGCACGGTCTTCGAGTGATTCACCCATACCAATAATTCCTCCACTGCAAACAGTAATATTTGTCTTACGCACATTATCAATGGTCTTGAGACGGTCGTCGTAACTACGAGTAGAGATGATTTCCTTGTAGTATTCTTCGGAGGTATCGAGGTTGTGATTATAGGCGTACAGACCTGCTTCGGCTAAGCGCTGAGCTTGGTTTTCGGTGAGCATCCCGAGGGTACAGCACACTTCCATATCGAGTTTGTTGATAGTACGCACCATTTCGAGCACTTGTTCAAACTCAGGGCCATCTTTCACATTGCGCCAGGCAGCACCCATACACACGCGTGAAGCCCCTGCCGATTTAGCGCGGAGTGCTTGGGCTTTCACGTGAGTAACGCTCATCATATCGGCATTCTCAATTTTTACTTCAGTCTCGTAACGAGCAGATTGCGGACAGTAGGCACAGTCCTCGGAGCAGCCCCCCGTTTTGATAGAGAGGAGGGTAGAGACTTGTACTGAGTTAGGGTCGTGGTATTTACGGTGTACGGTAGCAGCTTCGTAGAGGAGCTCCATTAGTGGCTTGTTGTAAATAGCCATTATTTCTTCTTTTGTCCAATTGTGGCGCGTTTCAGGATTGTTACAACCACAAGTATGTTGATCACACATAGTTATTCTTCTTTATTTTCGGGGGCAAAGATACAAAACAATTGACAATTGACAATTAACAATTAACAATTGCTAAAATTTTTTGTACTTGTTCATCAATAGTGAGGTGGGTATTATCGATGACTATGGCGTCATCGGCTTTGCGCAAAGGAGATTCTTTGCGGGTAGTATCGATATGGTCACGATGCTGGATATTGGCGAGCACCTCGCTGAATGAGGAGTTATCACCTTTGGCTTGAAGTTCTTCATAACGACGCTGAGCACGCACTTGTTCGCTGGCGGTCATAAATATTTTGAGTTCAGCTTCGGGGAATACGGTGGTGCCGATGTCGCGCCCGTCCATTACAATACCTTTGTCTTTACCCATTTTGCGTTGCAAATCTACTAAGTAGGTGCGCACTTCGGGTTGTTTGGCTATTTCGCTCACCCAATTAGCAATCTCAATACCGCGTATTTCATTTTCGATATTTTTACCGTTTAAGTAGATTTCTGAAAATCCTAAATCGGGGTTGTACTTAAATTTAATTTCCGACTTTCGGAGGGCTTTCATCAGAGGTTTTACTTCTATACCCGAGGTGGAAGCGTAGCCTTTCTCTAAGGCTAAATAAGTTACGGCGCGGTACATCGCACCTGTATCGATATAGACATAGCCTAAGGCTTTGGCTACGGCTTTGGCAGTAGTACTTTTTCCGGTTGACGAATAGCCGTCAATGGCAATGATAATATTCATTAGTGTTCAGTTATTAGTTTTTAGTGTTATTTGTATAGTGATGGGGGTATTCTTATTTCGGTTACGAATTTTTTATTCTTATCGTAGTAGCAGTAACATATCACTATATTATTATCGATGAAAAAGCGCATTGTTCCGCGATTGATTTTTAGATTTTGTACAATAGCTTCCTTAGCTGCTGGTGTGTTGAACTGCACTTCTTCGGAATCGAAATTAAATAGGGTAGCATAATACCCCATAGTTCTTTTCTCTTTTAGGGCAACACTATCTAAGCGTACTCCCTCTTCTATCATTTGTGGTAACTGCTGGTTCATTTTAGCTACTTGATTTTTCATTTCATCGGTAAGCGAATCGCGGTTAGCTCCTGAAAAGAGGGAGCTTGTAAGATAGCGTGTTGTAAAGAATACTGCTAAAAATACTACAACAAAAGATACCGCACCTACTATTAGTGCAACGGTGTTTTTAGTGCGGTTGTTCTTTCGGGTTTCCTGAGTGTTAAGAAAATCGTTCATCTTTATCTCTTTTTTAACGCTACAAAGATATAAAACAAAATGCAAATTGCAATGCACAATTAGGTTTTTTATCTTAAAAAAGTGCTACTACCCAATGGTAAATACTTGAAAACAATGAGATAAGAAAACTTACCAAATAGTAAATAACAACCCCAATGAGTGCCATTATAACGATAATTAGAATGGTGGTGGGCAGGGCTTGACGTTTTACCTTATTAATTATATAGGTATCGTTATCTACGAAAGCCTTGATGAGGTTGTAATTTTGGTTGTAGGATTTGTGAAAGAAGTCTAACACAATACCCAGATACGGAATGATACCGATGAGAATATCGAGTAGGATATTGCGAAGAATAGCAACCGTAAGGGCATAGGATTTTATTTTGAAGATAGACA
This sequence comes from Capnocytophaga sp. HP1101, assembly GCF_054772415.1. Classification (NCBI taxonomy): domain Bacteria; kingdom Pseudomonadati; phylum Bacteroidota; class Flavobacteriia; order Flavobacteriales; family Flavobacteriaceae; genus Capnocytophaga; species Capnocytophaga sp. HP1101. The sequence goes on along the minus strand of NZ_BPUU01000019.1, from coordinate 27,525 downwards.
GATAGAAGAAAGAAAGGTTAAAGAGCTGTGTAACACCATCGCCTACCACGGGAATGAGTCCGATGAGAGGGTCTAAGTAATAATCGTCGAAAACGGTTTTAACGGTTTTGATAGTGCGGTAACTTCGGCTATGCTTGATGTGTTCGTTCATAAGGGCTGTGCTAAAACGAGGGCAAAAGTAGTAAATAATGCGAATAAAACCAAATTAATGACAAACGACGAATAAATGATGAGGATAACCTATCCACTTACTCCGCTATCGCGGATAACCTCCAAAGGGAAGATAACCTCCCCCCCTACCCCCTCCAAAGGGGGAACTGTAGTGATGGAAAAGCGTTGTATCTGATTTTATTTTAGTTTTTTTTCGGATAAGTTGGATTTTTCGGGAATTTCTGAGGTGCGAGGTCGTAGCACGGCAGGCAGTGCGAGCCGCACGGGCAGCTGGAAACTTTAGCAAAGTGTATACCGCTAAAAATGATATATCAGTGATTTCGAAAGAAAACGGAGAGGTTCGGAAGAGGATTTTGAGATAAAAGATAAAAGGTAAAAGGTAAAATGGGTATGGTTAGCTTATACAAAGCTTATAGGAAGCTTATACGAATCTTGGACGATTGTTATACAAAGGGTATATAAATAATTGATTAATACTACAATACAATAATGCCAATAATGCCAAAAATAGGGTTTCGAGGCGAAAGAAAAAGGTCGTAGCACGACGGGGTGCGAGCCGCACGGGCGGGTTAATTAGAAAATGAGAGAATTAGTAGATTAGTTGGAGAGAGGAGTTGGACGGGGGTCGGATAAATCGGATAAATCAGATTAGTTGGAGAGAGGGAGAAAAATTAGCAAATTTGAAAATGAAAAAATGTGTAGAAACCTCCCCCTAGCCCCCTCGGAGAGGGGGAATGTAGCGACGCTAAAGTGTAGGTGAGGTGATGTTGATGGAGTAGTGGGATGATGTTGATGGGGTGATAAGGTGATGTTGATAGAATGATGTGATGAATATATTGTAATTTATAACGGTTATATATAAGCAGGTATTTTCGTTTGTTAAAGTATTGTAATAGTGTGATTTATAAGGAAAAAACACAAGAAATATAGACAAATCTCCATTCTATGTAAAATACAAACGAAAGAATTTTTTTCTGGTTGATGTGTTTTGATTAAAATTTTTTACGTACTTTTGCGCCCTGTTATTGAAATAAAAAGATTAAAAGATGAGATTAAGTAAACTTTTGTATGCTTTGCTATGGGCAATAGCGTTGCAAGGTTTCTCGTTGGCACAAGAGCGAGAAATCTCAGGGAGCGTAAAAGACGCTTCGGGAGAGCCCTTAATGGGTGCTTCGGTAGTAGTGAAAGGGGAAACCAGAGGTACCCAAACGGATTTTGACGGTAACTACCGTCTTAGAGCTGCACACGGACAAACGTTGGAGTTTTCGTTTGTAGGAATGGAGACTAAAAGTGTGCGAGTGGGTAACTCTTCGCGAATAGACGTTGTTTTACAAGAAGAAGCCCAAGGCTTGGACGAGGTAGTGGTAGTAGGCTACGGTTCAGGACGTAAAGTGGGCACTACAGTAGGACAGGTGGCAAGAGTGGATAACAAGGATATAGCACAACGCCCCTCAGGAAACGTAACTGATGCCTTACAAGGGAAAGTGCCAGGCTTACAAATTTATACTTCTTCAGGGGAGCCTTCGGCATTATCGTCTATACGTTTGCACGGAGTCGGCTCTTTAGGAAATTCGAGCAGTGAACCTTTGTTTGTAGTAGACGGAATTCCTGTATCGAAAGAAGCGGTACGAGCCCTTAATCAAGCGGATTTTGAAAGTATTTCGATATTGAAAGACGCTTCGGCAACTTCTATCTACGGTTCGCGCGCTTCTAATGGGGTGGTGTACATCACTACTAAACGCGGTAAAAACAATACTAAGGGCGAAATTACTCTTAACACACAATACGGTATTTCGAACATTGCCAACAGAGATGCTTTTGACAGAATGATGAGGGCTGATGAGCTCTCCAGATTTTGGGTAGAAACAGAAACCAGAAGTCAAGCGGAAATGGATGTCCTTCGTGCAAAGTATCCTTATGACACCCATTGGGACAGAGTGTTTTATAAAGAAGATGTCCCCCTTGTACAAGCTGATTTATCATTTGCAGGAGGCAATGAGAAAACCCGCTATTACGTTTCGGGAGGGTTGTACAACCAAGAAGGAGCTATGTACCGCTCTAACTTTAGTCGCTATACTTTTCGCACCAATATTGAAACTAAGGTAAACGATTGGTTAAAAATAGGAGCTAATACCAGCTTAGGATATTATGATATTCAGATAAATCCATATGATGCAAACTCCTTAAATGGAGGACTTGCCTTTATGCTTCCTCCTTTTTACTCGCCTGTAGACGAAAACGGCAAGAGATATGATTTGATACCAGGGATTAACCGCTATCACCCCGAGTACTTAGCGGATAAGAACCCTTATAATTTTGGAGCTTTTGAAATATTGCCGACAGGGTTTATAGAAATTACTCCGATTAAAAATCTCACTTTTAAGACACAAGCAGGGATAGAATTTAGAAATTCTCTTTTAGTGGCTAACAGATTACCTTCTAACATAGCTGAACCTCAGAATGGGAGAAATACCAGACAATATAGTAAAAACTTACAGAAAACGCTTACCAATACCTTAGAGTACAAATTCTCGTTTAACAAGGTAAACAATTTTGTAGTGTTATTGGGGCAAGAGACTCTCAAGAATGAGGGATATAATTTTTCAGGTTCAGGAGAAGGATTAGTGGATGATGATCTTATTTTACTCTCGCACGTTACGAAGAATAAAGATGTAAAAGAGAACAAAGAAGTGAATACTATCAACTCAGTGTTTGGGCGATTGGAGTACGATTACGACGGTAAATACTTTTTGGACTTTTCATTGCGCCGTGACGGTTCTTCCAGATTTAGTCCTAATAACAAATACGGTAACTTTTGGGCAGCAGGAGCTATGTGGAAACTCAAAAAAGAAAAGTTCTTAGAAAACGCGACTGCTGTAAACGATTTGAGTATCAAGTTCAGTGCGGGTACTTCAGGGAACTCGGATATAGGGAACTACACTCACCAAGCCTTGAGCTCAACAGGACAGTATGCTAACGGTACTGCGTGGCAAGTGGATATAGCGGGAAACCCTGAGCTTACTTGGGAAAAACAAACCAAATACACTTTAGGGTTGGACGTTCAGTTTTTTAACAGACTTAGTTTGGGAGTAGAATTGTACAGACGTATCACTACCGATATGCTAATGGACGTGCCTGTGCCTTATACTTCGGGCTTTGAAAATGTAAAGAGAAATGTAGGGAAACTGCAAAACCAAGGGATAGGCGTTTCGCTTTCAGCAGATGTGTATAAGAATAAGGAGAAGAACATCAATGTGAGCCCTTATATCAGTTTTAACTACAATCAAGAGAAGGTGTTAGACCTTTTTCAAGGTCGCCACTATTGGTATGTAGCCAATACAGGAATAGGTTACGTAATAGGTGAGCCGAGTAAGTTCTTTTATCCTATCTTTAAAGGGGTAAATTCACAGAATGGAGAAGCTCAGTGGTATTTGCCTTATTCAGATACTAATGGTAATAGAGACGTTTCGGTAGTGAATAAAGATGATGGAAATGTTTCAGATAAATTTTCAGTAGATGATTTAACACAAAATACGGGCTACAATTACCAAGCTCCTTTTAATGGAGGTTTTGGTTTCTCAGCTAACTACAAAACCGTATCTTTGCAGGTAGATTTTAGTTTTTCGCAAGGGAAGTATTTGATAAACAATAACCGTTATTTTTCACAAAATCCTAACGTATTTTCAGGTTTTAACCAAGATAGAGCCGTGTTTGATTACTGGAAGAACCCAGGTGATGTTACGACTTTCCCAAGAAAGGACGTACAATTTACTCAGTTTGACAGCCGTTTAGTGGAAGACGCTTCGTTTATTCGTTTGAAAAACGTTACCTTAGGGTATGCGCTTCCTGAAGAAGTGATTAAACAAGTAGGCTTCTTTAGCAATGTGCGTTTTTACGTATCGGGCAGAAACTTACTCACTTGGACAAAATACACAGGACCAGACCCTGAGATAGACAATAATATTGCCTTAGGGAATAACCCTAATACAAAACAATACGCATTTGGTGTAGAACTTAAATTTTAGAAGAGATGAAAATAATAAGCAAAATACTTTTAGTCGCTACAGCTGTAGTAGCCCTTACCAGTTGTGAGGATTTAGACCAAGACCCCTATAACAAACTTTCGACTGAAAACGCTTTTAAGACCGTTGAAAATGCGTCGTACTGGAGCAACGGTTTTTACAAAAAGCTGAGAGATACCATTTATCATTATCAGCGCACAGCACCTGAAACACAATCGGACTTGCTGAATGCGAGTATTGAATATGGTAATATTTACGGAGAAGAACAACAGTGGAAAATTTTGACAGGAAATCAAGACGCGTCGACCCTATGGCAAAAGCAATTTCAAGCACTTGCCAGCATTAACCTATGCATTGAGAAATTTCCTTCGATCCCGACAACATCGGCTGATGAGCGTGAATCGCTCAACCGATATTTAGGAGAAGCCTACGTTTTTAGAGCCTATCACTTTTTTACGTTGGCACAGCGCTTTTGTGCTAAATACGACGATAGCAACAAAAATGTTGCCGAATTGGGCTTGCCTTTAGTACTCACTTATGACCCGAGTGCTTTGCCGAGACGTGCTACCATAGAGGAAACGTACAGTCAAATCCTATCGGATATCAGTCAGGCAGAAACTTTATTAGCCAACAAAGCGGGGTCGATTGGTGCTAATACTTTCACTATTGACGGAGTAAAAGCCTTAAAAGCCCGTGTGCTACTCAGCAAACAAGATTACGCAGGTGCTTATGAGACAGCGAAAACGTTGGTAGACAGCAATCGTTATCCTTTGGTTACTACCCAAGCTGATTTGGAAGCAATGTGGCATAAAGATGCTAAAAACGAATCCATTCTGCAATTGTTTATGGCTACTGATGAAGCTTCTTATGCTTATGATTACGATATATATTTAGGCTATATAGCTGACAAAAAAGCTTATAAAGCTAACTATGTACCTTCAAAATGGGTAGTAGATTTATATGAAGCGAATGACCTTAGAAAGAATGTGTATTTAAATACCGTGAAAGTAGAATACTCTACGGGTACTTTTACAAGTACGCTGGTAAACAAATACCCACAAGGTTTGTATTTAGGGGTGACTAACTACGTGCACGCAGCTAAAGTATTTCGGATAGCAGAGCAGTACCTTATTGCAGCAGAAGCAGCTTATAAAAACGGTGATGAGAATAATGCAAGAACCTATTTGAACAGCTTGCGTACTGCACGAGGGCTTGCCAATGTAACTGCCACTGGCGATGCCCTGTTTACAGCTATTAAAACAGAACGCCTCAGGGAATTAGCCTTTGAGGGATTCCGTTTAGACGACCTCAAACGTTGGGGAGACCCTGTGAGACGGCACGACCCGCAAGATATAGCGTACTTGCAAAGAACTCCCGCAAGTGACTATCAAGAGCTGAACAAGGAAGCTAACCACTATATGTTTACTTGGCCTATTCCTGCTTACGATATACAAACCAATACAAACCTGAAACAGAACACAGGTTATAACTAACGTTTATAAAATGCTCACTGATAAAGTGAGCATTTTTTATTAAGAGTTCTTGCACGGATTACACGAATTACACGAAAAAGTGAGATATAATATACAATGATTTTTAGATTTTAGTAATAAGTAGCTTGGATTATGTGGAGCCCCCGTGCCCCCAAAGGAGGGCAATCCGAAAAAGCTATTGTTTGTTAGGTTTATATATAAGGCTAATCAGGGATAAATTGATTTGTTGATTATAAACCTCCCCCCCGACTCACTTACTCGGCAATTGCCGACAACCCTCAGAGAGGGGGATATAGGGTGCAAAAGCTACAAACACTGTAGATTTGTCGTTGTTTAAGAGGAAGGTATGTTAGGAGAGACGGTGAGAAAAAAGAGGAAAACTCATAAAAAAATCATAAAAATGCAAGAAAATTTGTGTAGGTCAAAAAAAAATCGTAACATTGCACCCGCAAAAAATAGTGTCTACAAAATACTTAAATAACTGATTTATAAGATAAATATATAATAGAAAGAAAAATAATATGGGTTTTTTTGATTTCTTGACAGAAGAAATAGCCATTGACTTGGGTACAGCCAACACCCTGATTATTCACAATGACAGGGTAGTGATTGACAGTCCGTCAATCGTGGCAATGGATAGAACGACAAAGAGAATTATAGCTGTAGGTAGAGAAGCGCGGCTAATGCAAGGGAAAACACACCCTAACATCACCACTATTCGCCCGTTGAAAGACGGGGTAATTGCTGATTTTGATGCCTCAGAGCAAATGATAGGAATGCTGATTAAGAGTATTCCTGCATTGCGCAAGCGCTTTTTCTCGCCTTCATTACGTATGGTAGTGTGCATTCCTTCGGGGATTACCGAGGTGGAAACGCGTGCGGTACGCGAGTCGTGTGAACGTGTGAACGGTAAGGATATTTACCTTGTACACGAACCGATGGCAGCGGCTATTGGTATTGGGCTTGACATTATGCAACCTAAGGGAAATATGATTATTGACATAGGTGGGGGGACTACCGAGATTGCGGTGATAGCCTTAGGGGGTATTGTATGCGACAAGTCGGTAAAAATTGCGGGGGATATCTTCAATTCGGATATTGTACACTATATGCGTACGCAGCACAACCTCTATGTAGGAGAAAGTACGGCTGAAAACATTAAAATCACTGTAGGGGCAGCGACCGAAGATTTGGAGATGCCACCTGATGATATTATGGTACAAGGTCGTGACTTGCTTACTGGCAAGCCTAAACAAGTGCAGGTATCGTACCGTGAGATGGTAAAAGCATTGGATAAGTCGATTTTGCGCATAGAAGATGCAATTATGGAGACGCTTTCGCAAACACCACCAGAATTGGCTGCCGATATTTACAATACGGGTATTTATATGGCAGGAGGAGGTTCTATGCTTCGGGGGTTAGACAGACGTATTTCTATGAAAACTGACCTACCTGTGTACGTAGCTGAAGACCCTTTACGCGCTGTAGTACGTGGTACGGGTATTACCTTAAAGAATATTCATAAATTCAGAAGCATTTTACTTAAGTAAGAGGATAAGAGGTAAAAGGTAAAATATGAACCAAATCATTCAATTTTTTATCAGGTCGAGGGACTTTTTAGTTTTCCTCGCACTGTTTTTATGCGCTATTGGTTTGGTTTTTAACAGCAATTATTACCCACAGAGTGCTTACATAAACTCAGCGAATGCAGTGTCGGGCAGGTTTTACAGTTTTACTGACTACTGGGCACAGTATTTTAGTTTGCGCAGTCAGAACGAAGTGCTTACTGAGGAGAACCGAGCTTTGCGTTCGCAACTGTTACAGATGGAACAGCAAATCCGGAATATATCTCTTGTAGATTCGGTGTCATTTCCTACTACCGATTCACTGAAGTACAAGGTGCTTAAAGCAAATGTGATAAAGAATAGTTTTCGTTTAAAAAACAACTACCTCACTATTGACAAAGGTACGAAAGACGGTGTAAAGCAAGATATGGGAGTGCTTTCACCCCAAGGAGTTGTGGGGATAGTAGAGAACACTTCGGGACGATTTGCTACTGTACAGAGTGTGCTGAATACAAGGTCGGCACTCAATGCAATGGTAAAGCGGACGCAACACTTTGGTTCACTGCGTTGGGACACCCAAGAGGTGAATAAAGTACAACTGTTGGAAGTACCCAATATAGCCCCTATACAGAATGGCGATACCATTGTAACAGGGGGAATGTCGAACATATTCCCTAAAGGAATTCCGATTGGCAGAATCATTCATTTTGAAAAGAGCCAAAAGGATAATACCTACATCATTGATGTAAAGCTATTTGCTGATATGTCGAACCTTGAATATGTGTATATTATTGAAGATAGAGATAGGGCAACCGTTTCTGACTTAGAAAAACAGAACCCAAAATGAGTCACCCCGTAGTAAGAAATATATATTTATTTGTATTCTTAGTGTTGTTGCAGGTACTCATCTTCAACAATGTGGAGTATTGGGGCTATGTAAATCCGATGGTTTACATAGTGTTTATTCTGCTATTGCCCTATCGCGAAAACCGAGTACCTTCATTAGTATCGGCTTTCTTAATAGGGTTGTGTATAGACATATTCTCTAATACAGGAGGGTTGCACACTGCCAGTAGTGTACTCATAGCTTATTTGCGCAATCCGATACTACTAATTGTGTTTGGCAAGAATTTTGAGTATCAAGAATTAGATTTGCTTGCATATCCGTTTACCAAAATTTTTAGCTATACAACCTTGATGGTGATAGTGCATCACACACTATTCTATTTCTTGGAAGTCTTTAATTTTAATCATTTGTTTCTTACAATAGTAAAAATTGTAGGAGCGTCTATCTTCACTATCATTGTTTGTTTGCTATTCATCTATTTGTTTAGTAGAAGTAAGAAATGAGAAAATATCTGTTGCCTATAATCATTCTTTTTGTGGCAGTGGTGTTCTTAGTACGGTTATTCTTCTTACAAGTAATATTTCACGAGGAAAATACAGGAATTGACAACATTGCTATTGAGACGGTATACGATTATCCCGAACGTGGATATATTTACGACCGTAATGGAGAACTATTGGTGTCAAATCAGCCTGCCTATGACGTGATGGTTGTACCCAGCGAGGTGAAAACACTGGATACCTTAGAGCTTTGTGGACTACTTGAAATCAGTAAAGAAGAGTTTACAGAGCGACTCATAAAAGCAAGGGATTATTCGCGCAAGAAACCTTCGGTAATCGTTCACCAACTCTCTAAAGATGATTATGCAGTACTACAAGAAAAACTACGCAAATTCCAAGGGTTTTACATACAAAAGCGTATGCTTCGTAGCTACCTCACCCATAATGCGGGCAATGTATTGGGGTATATTAGCGAGGTGAACGAATGGGAACTGAAAAAGAACCCTTATTACCTTGCGGGAGAACTTATAGGGCGTAGTGGAGTAGAAAAGCAATACGAGGAATTCTTACGAGGTAAAAAAGGCGTACAATTCTTCCAAAAGGACAAACACAATGCTGCTATTGAGCGCTATAAGAACGGTACAATGGATACCTTACCTATTACTGGGCAACCATTACAACTGACCATAGATATAGCTTTACAGGCCTATGGTGAAATGTTGATGCAACACAAACACGGCGGAATAGTAGCTATAGAGCCTAAAACGGGTGAGATTCTTGCTTTAGTATCAGCACCTACCTTTGACCCTGCTTTGCTTGTAGGCCGTGAACGCTCAAAGAACTATACAACCCTTTACAACGATTCGATTGCTAAACCACTTTACGACCGGACACTATTGGCAGAATACCCTCCAGGGTCGCCATTTAAAGTAATAAACGCACTCATAGGTTTACAGGAAGGTGTGATTACCCCAGGTAGTGTATTCAGCTGTGGAGGAGGCTACCGATTTGGAGGACGCATAATGCGTTGCCACTGCGGGCGCAGTGCTAATGACTTATTACACGGGATAGCTTTTTCTTGTAACTCTTATTTTGCAAATACCTATAAGCGAGCTATTGATATGAAGACCCCTTCGGCAGTGGGTATGGACAAATGGAATGCTCACGTACGGAGTTTTGGGTTAGGAGGTTTTTTAGGTGCTGACTTACCGACGGGACGTGCAGGAAAAGTACCTAATACAGCTTTGTATGACAAACAATATGGCAAAGGTCGTTGGAACGGCACAACGAATATCTCTAACGCTATTGGGCAAGGAGAACTGCTCACCACTCCTATACAACTTGCTAATGTGATGGCTGCTATCGCTAATAGAGGTTATTACTATACCCCTCATATTGTAAAAAAAATAGATAATAAAGTTACTCCCTTTGAAGAGTATACCGTTGCTAAACACACTACGATAGCCCCTAAGAACTTTGAGCCTGTGATTAGAGGTATGAATATGGCTTACGAGCAAGGTACAGCACGCCGTACCCAGATTGAAGGTATTAATATCGCTGCTAAAACAGGTACGGCTGAGAACTTTATAAAAGTGAATGGCAAGCGTATGCAACTTACTGACCACTCTATATTCGTAGCTTTTGCTCCTATAGAAGACCCTAAGATTGCTATTGCTGTATTTGTAGAAAACGGGTATTACGGGGCAAGAGTAGCTGCCCCAATAGCCTCACTAATGATTGAAAAATACCTAAAGAGGGAAGTATATCGTTGTGACCTGGAAAAGCAAATGCTTGAAAAGAGTCTTGAAGACGAATATATGAAGCCTTATAGTGGAGTTCCTTTTATTATTAACCGATAATGAAAAAGATTATATTAGCCTCGGGATCTCCTCGCAGACAACAGTTTCTGAAAGAGCTTGACATTCCTTATGAGGTACACCTCAAACCGATAGACGAAACCTACCCTACCGACTTGCAACGGGAGCAAATCACCGATTACCTTGCTGAGCTGAAAGCTACACCCTTTGCTGGTGAAATACCTGCGAATTGTGTGCTTCTCACCTCTGATACTATCGTGTGGCACGAAGGTAAAGCTTTAGGTAAACCGAAAGACGCTACCGATGCCTTTGCGATGTTACGTTCGCTCTCGGGGAAGACTCACGAGGTTATCACTTCGGTATGTTTTACCACCAATGAGAGTCAGCGAACGGAACACTGCATTACTAAAGTAACTTTTAGAGAGCTTACTGATGACGAAATAAACTATTATATCGGGAAGTATGAGCCGTTTGATAAGGCAGGGGCTTATGGCATTCAGGAATGGATTGGGCATATAGGGGTTACCGCTATTGAGGGCTCTTATAACAACGTAATGGGACTGCCAACCCACTTAATTAAAGGGACTAATATAAAAAGAAGTATAAAACAGATAAACTCTGGTAATTTTTAAGAATTACCAGAGTTTTTTATTTGAAAGTAATTAGCTTAAATAATTAAAAAACAATCTTTTAAAAAAATAATAGAAAAAGAATTAGAAAAAAATATTGTAGTTTTAAAATATTTATTGTACTTTTGGGGCTGTATTTTAAATAGAAATACAAATGGCTATATTTAATAAAGAGAGAGATAATAAAAAGATTATTATGGCAGCAGAAAATCCAACAGGAAGTAGCAACCGTATTGTTGCTGAGACAAAATTCAAAGGAGAAATCAATTCAAAATCAGATTTTAGAATTGATGGTGAAGTGGAAGGGACTTTCCAAACTTCAGGAAAATTAGTAGTAGGCAGAACCGGTGTGATAAAAGGCACTGTGATTTGCGAAAACGCCGATATTGAAGGTAAAATAACGGGTACCCTAAAAGTAAGTAGCATTTTAAGTTTAAAATCTACTGCGGTAGTAGAAGGCGAAGTGTATGTAGATAAGCTTTCTATAGAACCAGGAGCGGTATTTAACGTTTCTTGCTCGATGAAAGGGGCTAAAAACAGTTTTACCATCAATGAAAAACCACAAGCACCACTTACAGCCGAAAAACAACCACTTAAATAAGTGGATAACCTTTTCACAAATAGGGCTACAAATGGCTATTACTATAGCCGTTTGTAGCTTTTTTGGTGTTTGGTTAGATGGTAAATTTCCTAATAAGTACTCATTGTGGACAGTGGTATGTTCGCTCTTTGGGGTGTTTGGAGCTATGTATTCGGTGATTAAGAAAGCCCAACAGATGAGCGATGAGGAGTAACATACTTTTGCTGGTAAAATATTTTTTATTGCTTATTGCCGGAGGGGGAGGACTCTTTTGGGTGTATGATTATTGTGTAAATACAAAAGGTATCAGTTTGTATTATTCATTAGACACCCTACTTATCTTCCACTGTGGTTTATCTTTCTTCTTATTTAGTATTATCTTCATTGTAAACAAAAGGCGCAAACCACACACTGCTTTTGCTTTTATGGCAGGTTTTGTACTGCGCTTTATAGCTATCGTACTTTTATCACTTCCATTAGTAAAAATTGTAAGTCCTTCGCCTTTATACGAAATGCTCTTTATTTTATTGCCTTCTTTTTACTTTACAACCGTAGAAGCGGTATTAGCGATTCGGTTGATAAAATAAGTGTGAGCCACACGGGCAGTGCGAGCCGCAGGGGCAGTGCGAGGTCGTAGCACGACGAGCGATTAAAAACTTTAGCAAAGTGTATACCGCTAAAAGTGACATATCAGTGGTTTCGGAAGAAAACGGAAAGGTTCGGAAGATGTTTTTTATCAAAAAGATAAAAGGTAAAAGGTAAAATGGGTATGGTTAGCTTATACAAAGCTTATAGGAAGCTTATACGAATCTTGGACGATTGTTATACAAAGGGTATATAAGTAATTGATTAATACTGTAATACAATAATACTAAAAATGCTAAAAACAGGGTTTCGAGGCGAAAGAAAGAAAAAAGGCAATAGGCATTAGGCCATAGGCATTAGGGGGAGATGCGATGGAAAACCTCCCCCTACCCCCCTCCAAAGGGGGAACTGTAGTGACGGAAAGGCGAAGAAAACATCCCCCCTATTCACTTACTCTGCTCTCGCAGACTACCCTCAAGAGGGGAATGTGGTGGCGGAAAAGTGAGGGATAAACATCCCCCCTGCCCCCTTCAAAGGGGGAGATGCGATGGGAAAAGTGATAGAAAATGAAGAAAACATCCCCCCTATTCACTTACTCGGCAATTGCCGACAACCCTTCAAAGGGGGAGATGCGATGGGAAAGCAAAAAAAACATCCCCCCTACCCCCCTTCAAAGGGGGAGTGTGGTGGCGGAAAGGCGAAGGCAAGGCGATGGTAAGATGAGAGAAAAACAAAGGTTAAGCGGTGTAATTTTATGGGGAAAAACTTGTTTAAGACTGTTTTTGTAAATATGAATTGCAAGTATAACTTTTTTTTTGTTAAAATATTAGGCGGTATGAAAAAAATGGTGTAATATTGCACCATAATTTTAATCTCACAATTTTAAACACTATGGATGCACAAAAAGTGGATATGTTTATCGTGACTAACGGTAAATTTTTTAGACCTGAAATCGTTCCTCAGATTCGTGAAAAGCTTCTTTCTTTGGACGACTCTAAATGGGTAATGCTACAAACGATACAATTTAAAGACCCTACGACTTCGCTTATCATTTCTCTTTTTGCAGGAGCTTGGGGTATTGACCGTTTCTACATTGGTGATGTAGGTATGGGTGTTGGTAAATTGCTCACTTGTGGTGGTTTGGGTATTTGGACAATTGTAGACTGGTTCTTGATTATGGATGCTACAAGAGACAAAAATGCGGAATTATTAGCTTCAGCACTTAGTTACTAATTGACGAATAAACAGTTTTATACTTTCATCACACTCCTATGTCTTGCTAGTTGGGGGTGGCTACTTAGCCACTATGTTTTTCACGGGCAAGACATAGGGGTTACTGCTTGTATCATAAAGAGTGTCACAGGCTACCCCTGTCCGTCGTGTGGTACTACACGGTCGGTTGAGGCGTTTTTTGGGGGGCACTGGGAGGAAGCATTGCTGACCAATCCGCTTGGAATATTGGCATCGGCATTGTTGATTATTATTCCGTTGTGGTTAGTTTATGATTTATGCAGAAAGAAAACTACTTTGTGGCGAGCTTACATAAGGTTTGAACAAGTTTTCAAACGCCCTTATGTGTATATCCCTTTTTTTGTAGTGATAGTACTGAACTGGATTTGGAATATCTATAAAGGTTTATGATAGCAACTAAACAATTAAACGAACGCATCAGCGATGGTGATAAAGAGCGTGCTGCCAATAGCTATGTAATGTCGGTTGTGGCAATTATGGCGGGAATGCCTTTGCCTATCATCAATTTATTGGCTACTGTATTCTTTTTGGTGGCACATCGCAAGGGCTCTTATTTTGTGCGTTGGCACTGCTTTCAATCTTTCGTTTCACAACTCTTCTTATTTTTTGTAAACACCACTACTTTTTGGTGGACGGTTTCGATAGTATTAGGGAGCAATTTAGTGACGAATGCTTATATTGCGTGGCTGATTATAGCATTTATCTTTAATGTTATTGAAATTATAGGCACATTTTATTCTGCTATAAAGATACGCAAGGGTGAGCATTTATCTTGGTGGTTTTACGGCGATATTGTAGATTTAATAGTGAAAAAGCAATGAATAAAGTAATATCAAGGGGTTGTATTTTACTGTGTGTTTTCTTCGGTAGTTGGTTTTTACTACAACAAGTAGACTGGTTGGGGATTTTCAAGATTAACCCGCTCATACGGAATGAATATGTGAAGAAAATAGAAGTGAAGCTGGGAGAAATGATGTTTGAAGACTTCAGGAGTAGGAATTCGGTGGTAGACGATAGCCTTGCGGTAGCGACTATCGACACAATGGTGAGCAAAATATGTGAGGCTAACAACATTGAGCGCGACTCGCTGAAAGTATACTTATTGGATAGTGAAGAGGTAAATGCTTTTGCCTTGCCTAACCGCCAACTGATAATTTACACGGGGCTCATCAAAAAAACGGAAACGCCCGAAGCACTCTGTGGAGTAATAGGGCACGAGTTGGCGCATATTGAAAAGGATCACGTAATGCAGTCGTTAGTAAGAGAAGTGGGGCTTGGAACTCTCTTTGCTATTATTTCGGGGCGGTCAGACCTTTCGATGATTACAGAAGTAGGCAGGATAGCATCGTCGAGTGCTTTTAACCGGAATATGGAAAAAGAAGCCGACCTTGTGGGGCTTACGTATATACAGAATGCTCAGATAGACCCTAAGCCCTTTGCTGAATTTATAGGAGTTATAGATGATGAGCACACACCACCTTCGGCATTTAAATGGGTGAGCACGCACCCTTTTCCGAAGGATAGAAAGGAGTATTTGCTACAAAATATTCGCAAGCAAAAAAGAGCGTACCGACCTGTAATTTCAAGGGATACTTGGGAGACATTTAAGGAGTTTTTGGAAGAATAGAATGAGAATACTCGCTATAGATTACGGAACCAAACGCACGGGCATTGCCGTGACTGACCCATTGCAAATTATTGCCTCGGGGCTCTGCACGGTGGAGACCTCTACCCTACTTGATTTTTTAAAACAATACACCACCGAAGAACCTGTGGAAGCCTTTGTGATTGGAGAGCCTAAACGAATGAACAGCGAGGCGTCGGGGGTGGAAACTGAAATACAGAAGTTTATTAGCAAATTACAAGAGGTTTTCCCCGAAATTTCTATTCATCGGCAAGACGAGCGCTTTACCTCTAAACTCGCCTTCCAAACAATGATTGACAGCGGACTTAAAAAGAAGCAACGCCAGAACAAAGCCCTTGTGGATGAAATCAGCGCTACTATTATCTTGCAGGAGTTTTTATCAGGTAAGAAGTAAGAGATAACAATATGAAAAACATCATTACCACAATCGTAACTTTATGTTGTGCTCCTTTTTTATTAGCACAAACCCTCTCTTCGCCTAACGGGAATCTAAAACTCTTGTTTCGGCTTACCGAAAAGGGGGAACCTACTTACACTTTGACTTTCAAAGGAAAAACGGTAATAGGGGAAAGCACTTTAGGATTTGTCATCAACCAAAAAGAGGACTTTTACAGCCATTTTGAAGTTGCTGGCACACAATTTATTGAAAGCAATACGGTGTGGGAACCTGTATTAGGCGAAAACAAAGAGATACGCGACCACCACAACGAAATGCTGGTACGCCTCACTCAAAAAAACAGCAACCGAGAGTTGCTCTTGCGTTTCCGATTGTTTAACGACGGCTTGGGCTTCCGCTATGAATTCCCGACAGCACCTAACTTCCGCCACTTCAGAATCCAAGAGGAACTCACCGCCTTCCAACTTTCGGGAGACCATAAAACTTTTTGGATTCCCGCTGATTACGACACAAACGAGTTCCCCATCAGCACCTCTCTCCTATCGGATATCCCTCAACTGATTGACAAAGTGCGCGAAGAGCCTTTAGTAGCCAAAGCGCCCACTCCTAACGTAGCGGTACAAACACCACTGATGCTCAAGAGCAAGGACGGTCTGTACATCAATCTGCACGAAGCGGCATTAGTGAATTACGCAGCTATGATGCTCAATGTGGATAGCGAAAATCACCGCTTGTCTGCACACTTAGTACCCGACAAAAATGGGGTAAAGGGCTATATACAAACGGGTAGCGTAAGCCCTTGGCGCACGATAGTAGTGAGCGACGATGCGCGTGACATCTTGGCTTCTAATCTCATTTTGAACCTGAATGAACCTTGCAAAATCGGCGATACTTCCTTTATTCATCCTACCAAATACATAGGCGTGTGGTGGGAGTATTTCACAGGTGGTGGCAGTACTTGGGCATACCCTGCACCTAACGGTCAGCATCACGGGGCTAACACGGCTCACGTAAAGGAATATATTGACTTTGCTGCCAAACACGGCTTTGATGCGGTGCTCGTGGAAGGCTGGAACGAGGGTTGGGAAGACAACTCCGCTTATGAAAAAGAACACATCTACAGTTTTACCAAGGCTTACCCCGATTTTGACGTTCAGGAATTACACCAATACGCAACTGCTAAAGGTGTAAAACTCATTATGCACCACGAAACTACTTCTTCAGTCATTGATTACGAACGACAGTTACACGAGGCTTTTCGCTTTATGAACGACAATGGCTATGACGCTGTAAAAACGGGCTATGTAGGGGCTATCATTCCGCGTAGTGAATACCACGACGGTCAGTGGATGGTAAATCACTACAATTACGTAGCTGAAACGACTGCCAAATATCGCATAATGGTCAATTCGCACGAGGCCGTACGCCCTACGGGTATGAGCCGTACCTTCCCCAACTGGATAGCGCAAGAAAGCGCGCGTGGTACTGAATTTGAATCATTTAACGGCAACCACCCCGACCATACTACGATCCTCCCTTTCACTCGGTTGATGGGCGGTGCAATGGACTATACTCCTGGTATTTTTCA
This sequence comes from Capnocytophaga sp. HP1101, assembly GCF_054772415.1. Lineage (NCBI taxonomy): Bacteria > Pseudomonadati > Bacteroidota > Flavobacteriia > Flavobacteriales > Flavobacteriaceae > Capnocytophaga > Capnocytophaga sp. HP1101. The sequence continues at coordinate 10,435 of NZ_BPUU01000019.1, read as the reverse complement.
AGGTGATTTGAGCATATACGGCAACAACAAAGCCAAACGTAGCACAACTCTCGCCAAGCAATTAGCCTTGTACGTAACGATGTACAGTCCGCTACAAATGGCAGCCGACCTAATAGAAAACTACGAAAAACACCTTGATGCTTTTCAATTTATCAAGGACGTAGCTGCCGACTGGGATAATACCTATATTTTAGAAGCTGAACCCGGTGATTACATTACCATTGCTCGCAAAGCTAAAGGTAAAAACGAGTGGTTCGTAGGCGCTATTACCGATGAAAACGCCCGCAATGCGGTAATCGACTTTAGTTTCCTCCCCAGAGGCAAAACTTATACCGCTACTCTCTACACCGATGGCAAAACAGCCGATTGGCGTACCAACCCCAACAGTTACAGCATCAAAACGATGAAAGTAAACTACAAAACTCAACTCAAACAACGCCTTGCTCCCAGTGGTGGTTTGGCAATAAGCATTAAATAAAATGACGAAACCCCCGAAAGCTAAACAAATTCCACATATATTCAATGAATTTGGCAACCAGCGTATTGATAATTACTACTGGCTGCGCGAACGCGAAAACCCTGAAGTGATTGCTTACCTGAAAGCTGAAAATGCTTACTATCAGCAACAAACAGCTCATACGAAGCCTCTGCAGGAGGCGCTCTTTGCCGAAATGAAAAGTCGTATCAAGGAGAATGACAGCTCCGTGCCTTACTTTTACAACGACTATTGGTACCAAACGCGCTATGAGGAAGGCAAAGATTATCCCATTTACGTGCGTTTCAAACAAACCCTCGAAGCTCTTGAAGAGGTGCTTTTTGATGGCAATGCAATGGCAAAAGGCAAGGCGTATTTTCATTTGGATAGTTTTGCCGTAAGCGACGACAACCAGTGGGCTGTCTTTGGGGTCGACACCGTATCTCGCCGTCAATACACCTTGCAAATCAAGAACCTCAGCACAGGCGAGGTGCTCCCTTATAAAATCAAAAACACCAGCGGACAAGCGATCTGGGCTGCCGATAACCGCACGATTTTCTACGTGAAGAACAACGTGCAAACCCTGCGCTCTTTCAAAGTATTCCGCCATACTTTGGGCACTGACCCTAAGGACGATGTGCTCGTATTTCACGAAAAAGACGACACTTTTGATGTATTCGTCTACCGCGAAAAATCCCGCAAATACTTGGTAATAGGTAGCGAGAGTACCCTTACCTCCGAATACCAAATCTTGAATGCCAGCACGCCTCACGAGCCTTTCAAAATATTCCAACCTCGCACTCGCGGATTGGAGTACGACATCGCGCATTACAACGAGCATTTTTATATCCTTACCAATAAGGACGGTGCCACTAATTTCAAGCTGATGTGCACCCCCGAAAACGCCACTACCTCAGAACATTGGCAAGAGGTGATTCCTCATCGCCCTGAAGTGCGCCTCAATGATATTGAGATTTTTAAAGATTTTTTGGTAGTAGAAGAAGTCTTTAACGGCTTGGAACGCATACAAATACGCCGCTGGGACGGTAGTGAGATGCATTATTTGCCTTTCAACAGCGAAACCTATACAGCCTATACCACTCAAAACGTGGCTTTTGACACCGAACAATTGCGCTACAACTACCAATCGCTCGCTACGCCTGCCTCTATTGTTGAATACAATATGCGCACCCGTGAAATGCGTGTGCTCAAAGAACAAGAGGTGTTAGGCGGTCAGTTTAGCAAAGAGAATTATGTAGAGGAACGCCTCTGGGCAACCGCCCCCGATGGCGTAAAAGTACCTATTTCACTCGTTTACCGCAAAGGAATAGAACGAAACGGCCAAAATCCTTTATTGCTCTATGGGTATGGCTCGTACGGAGTAACCATCAACCCGTATTTCTCCACTACGCGCCTCAGTTTGTTAGACCGTGGTTTTATCTATGCCATTGCGCATATTCGTGGCGGTGAATACTTAGGTCGCCAGTGGTATGAGGACGGCAAATTGCTGAAAAAGAAAAACACTTTTACCGATTTTATTGCTTGTTCAGAATATCTTATCGCGGAAGGCTACACCTCTTCCGCACATTTATTTGCCGAAGGGGGATCGGCAGGAGGCTTATTGATGGGCGCGGTAGTGAATATAGCACCTCAACTCTACAAGGGCATCATCGCCTCAGTCCCTTTTGTCGATGTAGTAACTACGATGCTCGATGAGAGTATTCCGCTCACCACGGGCGAATACGACGAATGGGGCAACCCTAATGAGGAAGAGTATTACCGTTATATGCTCTCCTACTCGCCTTACGACCAAGTGCGCGCACAGGCCTACCCTGCAATGTACGTGAGCACAGGGCTACACGACTCTCAAGTGCAGTACTGGGAGCCCGCCAAATGGGTAGCCAAACTCCGCGAACTCAAAACCGACGATAATCCTTTGTACTTAGATACCAATATGGAGGCTGGCCACGGCGGTGCCTCAGGCCGATTTGAAGCCCTCAAAGAAACCGCCAAAGAGTACGCTTTTCTTTTAGATAACAGAGAAGTAAATGAAATTACCTAAAGTATAAACCTCACCTTATTTTTAAACAATTTATTTATTTTTTCGTCCTCATATATTTATTGTTTCCTTATTTTTTTTACAAATACCCATAAAAAAACTGTTCAGGAATATTCCTGAACAGTTTTTCATTATTTATAGGTAGCCGTTAATCTTCGGCAGGAGGGAATACAAAGCCACTACCATTATTATTATCAAATGTAGCGCTACTTGGCATATCTAAGTTAGCCCCTGTGCTTGACCAATCCCAAATTTTAGTTTCATCATCGGTGATGGCACCTGTAGCTTGGTCATATTTTTTACCATTCATAGGGTAGTAGAACAACAAGCCATCAGATTTAGGATCGATAGTTTTCCAAGTGTTCTTAGCTATTTCGGCAGCAGGAACAGCTCGTTTCCAGAAACGCACTTCGCGGATGAGTTGGTTTCTACCACTCAACCAGAATCCAGTTACTGAATATTTACCTGTACGGATCTCGCGAGAAGCTACCTCAACTCCATTTACAAATACACGAGTAGTTTTGCCATCATAGCTAAAGCCGAGCATATACCATTTATTAGGTTGTGCTGCAAATTTGTCTTTAGGAACATCAATTTGAGAAGCACCTGTTTTAATTTGTAATTGGTTAGGGTCGATAGTTACGTCGCCGAAACGAGTAAAGATCTCATTGAGAGGTTCACCTTCAGCTTTAGTACCTACGATAGCTTGGTTATTTTGGGTGTAGGCAGAGCGGTTTACCATAACCTCGAGCGTCCATTGATCTACTTCGTGATCGAGAGGGAAGACCTTGGTTACCTCGGGACCTGATCCGTTGATACGCAAAGATTTAGTTACTAACTGTTGCTCTACTAAGATCATAAAAGTATCTTGACCTGCAACAGCAGAGATGCCATTGCCTTGTAATTTTACAGGTAGGGCAAAAGATTTTCCTAAGGGAAATTGGACATTTTTGAGCTGTAGAGACACATTACCTACAGCATCTTGGGCGTTAAAAGTTACCGTTTTATTCACTTCATACATAGAAGTAGGCAACAGTTCATAAGAAGTGCCATTGGCTGTATTATAAGCTTCGAGTTGAGCAGCGTCACCTGTTACAAGGGTAGCTGTTTCGCCTCCGTTAGAAGGTTTTACTAATTTTACAGAGAAATCTCTAACGGTATAGTTAGCATTATCAGCTATAGTAACGGTAAGGCTTTTACCGCCATCTATATAGACTGCTTGACCTGCGCGATGTTCTTTGAGGTCATCATTATACAATTCGTCTTGGCAAGCGATAAAAGTAGAGAATACCGCAATGCTTAATAGTATTTTTTTCATTTTCTATTCGTCTTTAGTTATTGAAAATTGCCAGGGTATTTTTGGTTGCCGTAATAGAGAGCCTTTCTGAGCCATTTGTACTCAGGGGTATTTGCATAGTCATACTCCATATGATAAGTACCTACACCACCGATGCGTTTACCGCTTGGCAAATCTAAAGTAGCGTAATCAAAGATTTGAGTTCCTGGTTTGCCATTAAATTCAGGGTGATTAGCACTTGTGTAACCTGAGACCCCTCCGTTACGCCAAGTTTGCTCAAACTCAACAGTAATGATAGTTTTGCGTTCCCAATCATCTAAATGGGTAGCCGCATTAGAAATTTTTCGAGTTACAGCGGCTGTAGATCTTTCCCAATAAGCTTGATAGATATAATGATCTACCAATTTAGAAGTTTCAGCTGAAAGCCAATAGGGTTCTCCATCCATTACAAGCATACGACCTTTAGGGCGCAAGCGGGCACTTAAGGTTTCAATAAAGACCTGCATAGGTTGGTCACCGTGGATACCATTGATATAATCTACAACAGCAGACAAATCACCTGAGTGACCATATCCTGGTTCATAATCGATATCAAAGCCGTCGAGATTATATTTTTCGATAGTATCGACGATAGCATTGGCATAGGCTTTTACACCTTCATTGAAATTGCCACCACCTTTTTCTTGCACCCAATACTCTAAGCGGTCTTTACCTACAGGGGTAAGAGGGCCTCCGAGGTCTTGTACAATCCAGCAAAGCAAAGCTTTACCACCTTTTACTTCTTGGAAGAATTTGAGGTCGATTTTTTGTTCTTCGGAGAGTTTACCACGGGTACCCCAAAGAGATACAAAGTCTACGCTATCGGGGAGGCAACGGAGGTAGTTTTGAGCATTATCGCCTTTAGCAGTCCAGTTGCCGAACCAACCAAATCCTTTTACGCGAGGTTTAGTGCGATATTCTTCGCGGAGTTTTTTGTAATACTCACGCATATGAGGATTTAAATCGGCTTCGGATTGGGCTTCAATAAGTTTTACGAGCTTTTGTACATCTTGATTTTCAAAAGTGAGTCGCTCGGGTTCTGTCCATTTGCTACAGCCTACTACTGCAAGAAGAGTAATAACTATAGCAGATAATAAGGTATATTTTTTCATTTTCTACGAATTTATTATTAACGTTGTTGAGGTCTGTTAGGGCGTACCCACCACAATTGAGTAGCTCCAGTATCGGCACCTCCTAATAGAGTAGGCACTTCTGATTTAATTTTAGGGTTAGTGATGTAATCAGCACCAGAGTATTTAAAACGTTCTGGAACCCAAGAGGTAGAGCTACCAATACGCGCAGGTGCATTAGTATCTTGGTATTTCATCACCAAAGGATATCCAGTACGGCGGTATTCAGTCCATGCTTCAAAAGCGTTAGGATACATAGCTAAATACTTTTGAGTAATGATTTTTTGTAAGTGTACCTCATCGGTGCCGGCACCATCGTTCCAACTTGGAGAAACGTTATTGGTAGAAAGGTCATAGTTATAAGCTGAATCATACCAATATCTCGAAAGGATAGCAGGAGTATCGGTGCTTGTAAGGTAATTAGAAGGCATTGCAACACCCATTTCTTGGAAAGACATACGGATACCGTCTTCATAGAAACCTTGTGCTTGAGAGCTTGAAAGACCACCTAAGTTATAGAGGGCAGCTTCAGCTTTGAGGAATAGCACCTCGGAGGTACGCATCCAGTACAAAGGTGAACTATCATTCACATTAGGTATAGAAGCATACATAGCAGTATTAGCAGCTGTAAGTTTAGGAAGGTTTGAGGTAGGAGCTACCCCATAGTAGTCTTCGGTATTGTTATAAGTACCTTTTTTGAAGAGCACATCGATACGAGGGTCATTATATCCTTTGAAGTAAGACCATATAGTGAGTCCCATACGAGTTTCGTTATAATCGATAGTAGCGATGATAGAGTTTTTGAGGGGTTGGATAGGAGTACTACCTATTTTAGCCTCATCGGAAGCGTCGGTCATCACGCCGTGTGCTAAGGCTTTAGCAATATAAGTATTGGCTAAAGCAGCGTCTTTGAAGTGAGAACGCACGGCCATACGAAGCATTAGAGAGCTAGCAAATTTTTTCCATTTAGGGATGCTTCCGCTGTAAATCACATCGTAGTCGCTCAATACAGTAGTACCATTACCAAGGGTAGTAATGCACTCATCTAATTCGGCGAGCATAATTCTATAGATATCTTCTTGTTTATCAAGAGAAGGGGTAAGTTCTCCATTGCCTGCGCGGGTGTATACTATAGGACCAAATGCATCAGTAGCGCGCAACCAAGCAGTAATTTTGATGATATTAGCCAAAGCATAGGCTCTTTTTTGTTGCAAATTATCGGTATTACCGATAGCATTTTTGATAGATTTCCATTCGGTAAACAGGTTTGAATAGAGCACTTCATTAGCATACTTCATACGACCATCGGTAAAATTCCAAGAAGCTTCAGTATTAAAATTCCAGTTGTTATTCATTCCAAAATAACCGATATAGGCACCTGATGACATAATATCGGAGACTGCTAAATCATTACCAGGCCTTGTAGTTTCGGAAGGCGCTCCAATGCGTATTACGAATTGTTGCATTTTAAGGAAGCTATTGCCGTAGCTTATCACTCCGCCTTGTTCTAACTGTTCTTCGGTCACACCATAAACGTTAGTATTGATATCTTCATAGTCGCGAGTACAGCTAGAGACGCTGATGAGACCTACGAGCATCAATGTATGTATGATTATTTTTTTCATTGTTTTAATTTTTTAAGTGATTAAAAAGCCATTTTTATGCTTAGTCCATAGCCTCTTAAGCTAGGAAGCATCCAGTTATCATAGCCTTGACCAGTGATACCAGTAGTAGCGGTAAGTTCAGGGTCATAAGGAGCTTTATTATAGATCATCCAGAGGTTGTTACCTATAAGAGAAATGCTAAGGCTTGAAAGCGATTTACCGAGTTGTTCTTTATTAAATGTATAGGTAAGAGCTACTTCTTGTAGACGTACATTGGTAGCGGAATACACATAGTAAGAGTTCATATCTTCGGTAATGGCGCGATAGTAGGTTTCAGGATTTACGCGGAAATTACCCATTTGTACATATCCGAGGTCGCGAGCGTCGGCGGTAGCTTTAGATACGCCGTAGCGGTCTAACCATTTTTGAGTTTCGGAGATGACAATACCGCCAAGACGAGCTTTGAACAAGAAGTTCAAGGACAAGTTTTTGTAGCCTACATTACCGCTCCAACCAAAAGTCCAATCGGGGTTTACAGAGCCCAATTTATAAGGATCGGTATTTTCGGTAAGGAGGGTACCATTGGAGTAGTCTACCAAACCATTAGCATCACGCAAGATGCGTTTGTTATCATAGATGTCACCTAAACCACCTCCTTCACGCAAGCGGAAACGACCTACTTGGATTTCGGAGAAGTCAAGTGTTTGAGAAGGGTCGAGAGGGTTTTGTACTTTAGAACCTAACTCGATAATTTTATTGCGGTTTGCGGTAGCTGTAATGTTAGTAGCAAATTTAAAACCGTTTTCAAGTTCTTTGTTATATCCTAAAGTAGCTTCGATACCACGGTTTTGGATATTACCCGCTTGCAAGAACATATATCTATATCCAGAAGTACTTGAAAGAGTTTGTTTCAACAATTGGTTATAGGTATTAGAGTGATAGAGAGTAACATCAAGATTCAAACTATTTTTAAACCAACGAGTATTCAACCCAATTTCATAAGAACGAGTGCGTTCAGCTTTGAAATCAGGAAGTGGATAATACTCATAAGCACTAGGTGTACCTCCTTTAAGCTCACGTGTTTGTGTGCCAGGGGTAAGTCCTGTAAAGGCAATAGGAGAACCTACTTCGGTGTATGAAGCGCGAAGTTTTGCAAAGCTCAACACAGGATATAGTTTTTGGCGTTGTTCAGTAGGTAACATTTCAGTAATTACACCAGAAAGACCTACTGAAGGATAGAAGATAGCTTCTTCTTTACTGTTCACAAGTTGTGAAGGCCAGTCGGTGCGACCTGTAAGAGTAAGGTATACTAAAGATTTCCAACCCAACTCAGCAGAAGCAAATACAGCAATGTTACGTTTGCGACTGTCACCACCAGTTTCTGAAGGTCCGGCATTGTTAGGGTCTATATTCGTGTAAGTAAACTTGTTTGCTAATCGCAATAAGTGTCCACCATAACCACGTCCTTTGGTGTCGTAATCCTCGAAAGAAGAACCTATGTTGGCCATCAAACTGTAATCTTGACCAAAAGTGGTGTTGTAGTTTGCCATAATATCTACATACTTTTGGCGGAAAGTTTCTTGAAAGTAATTGTAGAAACCTTTTTCTTTAGCGAATGTACTAATAGTAGAAGCGTAACGTTTGTCTTCTCTTTCAGTATAGGTGTTGTCTAAACGGAAACGAGTAGCCACGTTCAATTCTTTGGTGATGTTATATTTCAATTGACCCGAGAACATATAGCGATCTCTTGTAAGGGGGCGGACGTTACGGTAAGCAATCCAGTAAGGGTTTTGAATATTATTACCTAAATCGCCAGGTGACCAATACTGTTTGTTATAACCTGCGTCTACATCATAACGTTCAAAGTATTTTTCTTGCTCAAAATTACTACCACGAGGATAGAGGTATAGACCTACGATAGGATTAAAATAAGTACCATATCCACCCATATTGCGCTCATACTGACGGATATAGTTAGCACTTAGGTCTAATTCTAACTTATCATCTAAGAAAGAAGAGGTGTTGCGGATAGCCATATTATAGCGATGATAAGTACTATTAGGTACAATACCATCGGATTGAATATGTGAAGCTGAAGCAAAGGTTTGATTGTTCTTATTTCCTACAGAAAGATTAATGGCGTTGTTGAGCGTCATACCTGTCTTGAAAAAATCTTTAGGGTCAAAAGAAGAAGGAGTTGCCAATTTCTCACCCCAAGAGGTATAATCGCCGGTTTTATTGCCATAGGTATTTTGGAACTCAGGCATCATAAGAGGCGTATTGAGTTCTACAGAAGAAGAGAGGTTTACTTTTAGTTTACCTTCTTGACCTTTTTTAGTATTGATAAGGATTACCCCATTGGCAGCAGCGGCACCATAGAGGGCAGCAGCCGAAGGACCTGTAAGTACGTTGATACTTTCGATGTCTTCAGAGTTAAAGTCGGCAATACCTTCACCCGTAGAGCGTCCTCCAAAACCAGAACCATCGCCACTTCTATCAGCTTGGTTACCAATAGGCACCCCGTCGATTACGTAAAGCACATTATTTTCACCACTGATAGACTTAGCTCCACGCATAACAACTTTGGTAGCTCCTCCTACACCGGCAGCACTACGCTGAATGTCTACCCCAGCTACTTTACCACTGAGGCTGTTCACAAAGTTAGCGTCTTTTACTTTGGTAAGCTCTTCCGACTTCACCTGTTGTACGCTATAGCTTAGCGCCTTTTCTTGACGCTTGATACCCAAAGCGGTTACCACTACCTCGCCAAGTTGCTGTGCCTCTTCTTGCAACACTACATCTAAGGTAAGAGTACCACTTGCTTTAGTAACCTTTCTTTGTAAAGTACTATACCCCAAGAAGCTGTACTCAATAGTTTCATTGGCAGCTGCTTGCAGTTCATACTTCCCATCAAAGTCAGTCGATACACCTCGTGTTGTACCTTTAATTACAACACTCACACCTGGCAGTGGCACACCGTCACTGCCTGTAACTGTACCAGTTACTTTCGTTTGTGCCATTAGCGCTCCGCTAAACAATGCAAAAACGAACATTAGCATTGATATTTTTACTTTCATTACTTTATTGAATAAATTAATTTGGGCGCAAAATTAGGAATATTTTAACACAAGGCAAATTTTCTACACTACTTTTTTTCTATTTTTCTTACTTTTATTTCTTTAAAAAACACATATCATTGATAATCAAACGAAATCAACACTACTAAATTTATATTTTTCTCTATTAAAATTCTCCAAAGATTAAAAATAAATCCCTTTTTTGAACTCTTTTATTAAAGAGTTTTATCTCTTCTAAGGTTATTTTTTAAATCTATTTAATTACTACACACATAATAGTACTTACATTAAAATAAAAAAGCACTTAAAACCAATTTATCATTCTTAATATTTCCTTAAAACAAGTGTTAAAATCAGCTTAACTTACTCTTTACATCGCTATTCTCCCCTTTCAGAGATCACCGGTATTTGTCGAATGAGTAAATAGACAAATGTTTCTAATATCTTCTATATTTACTTTATCACTCTTTATCCTTCGTTCATTGATTATCTGCCTATTTGGTTTGCACCGCTATTTGTTAGTTCAGCATTCGTTTATGTATAAACTTTGCCAAAGTTTAAAACTTTGGCAAAGTTGAAATCCTCTTAATAATCATCTTTTTTATCTCTAACTTATCTTCATTCTTCCCCTATTTTTTGTTCGCCTTACCTTCGTCGTTGAGCCACTGTTGAGCCACTCATCCTTCATCTTAGATTCATCTTAACTTCAAATAAGCCTTGATTATCAATTATATGTCCTGTCCTAAAAAAGGTT
>NZ_BPUU01000018.1:0-21464 GCF_054772415.1 Capnocytophaga sp. HP1101 | reverse complement strand
TAAGTACCGTTTAAAGAAATGTTATAGCTGACATCGCCAACAGCTCTGTGATGAGAGAGCACTACCGCAATCCCCTTGTTACGCACTTTACCTACATTGCGTGCAGGAATTTGATCTTTTGATAATCCTGTTTCGGCCATTATATCATTGGCACGGATAAGGATACCTTTTGTTAGGCGGTTATATAAATCGGCAGTGAGGTTAAAAAGACCCTTACCAACGCTCAGGTCAAGACCTATATTGGTAGAAGCTGTAGTTTCCCAAGTAAGGTCTTGGTTTCCTATACGTCCTTCGGTGAGTGTAGGAGCACTGACTCCACCGAGTACAACTGTGCCACCACTATCGTAAGTAGAATAAGTATCGTACAGCCCAATATTCTTGATATTACCGTTTTCGCCCCAAGAGGCTCTCAATTTGAGTCCGTCGAGCCAAGAAGCATTTTCCATAAACTTTTCTTGGTCTAAACGCCAACCTACGGAGAAAGAAGGGAAGTAACCCCAACGCCCTTTTTTGGCAAAGCGAGAAGAAGCATCGGCACGGAAATTGGCTTCAAAAAGGTATCGTTGATCATATGTATACCCCACCCTACCAAAATAAGAATTGATACTTTCTTCTTCGTAATAATTAATATTTGCTTTTGTATCAGTAAGTATTTGGTCTACTTCTTTTAAAGACCCGCCAGAAAAGTCGTTCATATCATTGCTGGCGAAGTTTTTACGACCTACGGTAAGGCGTCTGAAAGAATAGACATCGGTGTGAGCACCTATCATTAGGGTTACGGCGTGTAGGTCATTAAAAGTTTGGTCGTAGTTGAGCCAACCGTCATAGATAAACTTATCGGAATAGTACCAATCTAAGTCCATTTGGTTATTAGTGGAGGCTGTACCTGCAATAATTCCTGAAGCAGGATTTAAGAAGCTTGGTACACCTTTTTTTCTGTTAGCGAAAGAGAAACCTCGATAGTCGTAATAACTATAGGCGAACTGATTCGTAACTTTTACTTTTTCAAAAGGACGCACTTCGGCAGCGATAGAACCTAAAAGGCGGCGTGCTGTGGAGCTACTTCTACCACCTTCAGCCCAAGAGCGGTAAGGGTTTGCATTAGTCTCTTCAGAAGTTGTTTGTCGTCCGTTACGAATGCTACCCCATTCGCCGTTAGAGTGTTTGGCTACTTGGGTGGGAGGTACGCGTAAAGCCTCAACGAAGTTAATTCCGCCACGGGTATTATTGTGTTTGGTGTAGATAAAATTAACATTAGAGGTAAGGGTAAGCCACTTTTTAATATCGGAAGAGGTTTTGGAGTTCAAGTTATAACGGTCGGTTACATCGCCTCTTGAAGAGCCTTCTTCTCTAAAGAAGCCTCCGTCTAAAAGATACTTGAACTTTTCTACGCCCCCTGAGAATTGTACGTTATGTTTGTTCACAAAGCTTTGTTTACGCACAATAAGGTCAAACCAATTGGTATTAGGATAATGGTCGGGGTCAGAGCCATCGCGATACTTTTGTATCATTTCATCGGTAAAAGTGAGATTGGATTCGGGTACTCCTGTATTGCGTTCGGCTAAGCGGTACATTTCGGCATATTCAGCTGAATTTACCATTTTAGGCAAATAGGTAGGCATTTGCACCCCTGTAGAGCCTTCATAACTGATTTGCATCACGCCTGTTTTAGCGGATTTGGTAGTTACTAAAACTACGCCATAAGCAGCTTTTGCCCCATAGATAGCTGCTGAGGAAGCGTCTTTTAAGAAAGAGATGTTTTCGATGCTATTAGGATTCATAGCATTGAAGAAATTACTACTTACCTCTATACCGTCTACAATATAGAGGGGGTCGGAATTACCTAAGTTACCACGCCCACGAATGTTAAGAGTGGTACCACCAGGACGTGAAATAACGGTAACCCCAGCTACAGAACCTTGCAGGGCTTTAGTAATGCTTGTGGCAGGGCGACTGGCTAATTTCTTAGCGTCTACCGCTGCTACTGCCCCAGTAAGGTTTTCTTTCTTTTGGGTACCATAGCCCACTACTACTACTTCACCCAGCTCTTGGGTGTCTTCTTTCAGTTGTATATTGATAATCAAGCTATTACCCCCCCCTTGCCAATGGTTCTCTCTTGGGAGGCATAGCCCATAGAACTGAACAATAGCACGTTGCCTTGTGAGGCTTCGATGCTATATTTACCATCAAAATCAGTGGCTACCCCGCGGGTAGTTGATTTTATCTGCACACTCACGCCGGGTAGGGGAGTGCCATTCTCATCGGTAACTGTACCGGAAACTTGTTTTGATTGTGCAAGCAGTGCAGGACATACGCCCCACAACAATGCGAGCCATAAGAAGATTTTAAACTTCATATTTTAAAAACTTTAATTGGTGTATTAAACGGCGCAAATGTACGAACAAAAAAAATATAAAACAAATATTTTCGCAACTTTTTTAATTATTTTTTATTACGATATGTGAGATATGAAGAAAAATAAGGAATTAATGTTAATAATACTAATAATGCCAATAATACCAATAATACCAATAATACTGATAATGCCAATAATACTGATAATGCCAATAATACTAATAATTATTGACCTTCCCCTAATTCACTTACTCGGCAATTGCCGACAACCCTTCAAAGGGGGAATTAGTGGCGCAAAAGCGATATATTGAACTTTTTTCAGATTTTTCAGATAGGTCGGATAGATTAAATAATGAGTTAGTGCTTTCGGAAGGAAACGGAGGGGTTCGGAAGGTGTTTTTTAGGTAAAAGATAAAAGGTAAAAGGTAAAATGGGTATGGTTAGCTTATACAAAGCTTATAGGAAGCTTATACGAATCTTGGACGATTGTTATACAAAGGGTATATAAATAATTGATTAATACTGTAATACAATAATGCTAATAATGCTAATAACGGGGTTTCGTAACGAAGAAAAAAGAATGCTTACCTCAATTACATATTCTCCTATTTGGGAGCTATTTTAAAGGAGAGGAGGTGTAGCGATGTAAAGACAATTTAAAAAATATTTTATTATATTGAGGTGATGTTCTTAAAAAAAGAAAGGGACAGATTTTTTTAAAACCTGTCCCTTCAAAGAAGTTTAATTTAACATTAACAACAATGATAAGGAATAAAAAAATCAAACTTCTAATCTATTATCACCATAAATTCAGCACCTGTGGCGTAATCTTCACCATAGAAATCACTCAAAGCGGTGAAGCGCACATAGCGTGCTTTTACGGGTTTATCGAGCAATACTTGTTGAGCACTGTTAGTATCTTTGAAAGCTCCTACTTTCACAGGTTCGCCCCAGTGCTTACCGTCGTTGCTCAAGTGTATTTGGTAGTCCTTCACTTTGCCACTCCAGCTATCGGTGCGCTGAGTAAAGCTAAAGCCTTTTACGTTTACTTCCTTACCCATATCAAAATCTACCCAATGTGGGTGCTTGGCTACGGTTACTGAATAGGCGGAGTGCCAAATGGTATTGGGGTCGCCATCTACTAAATGTTTGGCATCACCTACACCTGCTTCTTCACTGCTGGCGAAAATCACTTCCATTGTAGTGCTTTCGGCTTTGCCAAAAGTGAGGGTGTATTTTTGTGCTTCATTACCCGCAAACCAAGCTTTTACGGTTCCTCCGTTAGGCAAATCGAAAGGAAGGGTGTATTTTTGTGGTTTGCTGTTATTAATACTGTAGTAGATAGTTGCTAAAGTATTAGCTGTGCTGATGGACACTTTTCCTACCTTGCTACGGGTAATAGAAAGAGGTTGCTCACCACTGGCGCTTACATTGGCTACGGTTGGCAAATTGTCTTTAGCGGGACGAATGACGAAACCAAAGTTGTGTGGGGTTGCCAACAAGCGGTCACGCAACAGCGGACGAGGTCCGCAACTATGTCCGCCCAAACCTGTATTGCCTACGTTAAGCTGTAAATATACGCCGTCAGATTCGGGTAATTGGTAAGGGTGTCCTGCTAAGGTCATATCGATAGCTTTATAAGGTAAAGCTGCTACCGATAGTGGTTCAGCACCTATAAATACGGCACCGGCGCCTTGCGCCTTGGTAAGCGCTGCCCAGCGGGTTTCTTGGTGTTGCCCCATATCTTGTGGTTTGGGGAAAGGCACAAACTCATCGGCTACTTTCCCGTTATAAATATTGACAAAAGCCCCTGTTTTACGGTCGTTATAGTTATCTTGTTTACCACGACCGTAATAAGTAAAGTTATCATACTCTTTAGGCAGTTTGAGCAAATAGCCCAACTGTGGCAATACCAAAGAGGCATCGTTAGACACTACACTGGCTTGTAGCTCAATAGAGCCGTCGGGATAGACGGTGAAAATTTGATTGGTAGTGAACTTAAAGTCGTTTGTACCAAATTTCTGATTAGTAAGTTCTTCTATCTTATTGCGTCCTGAGCTCGCACCTCCTATGATTTTAGCAGCATTAGGAGCTTGTGATTCAACCGTGAAATAGAAGGTATATCCGCCCTCTTTATTAGGTTTCACTGAGGAAGCAATAGCTTTATGACGCAGGTTATGCAATCCTTTTTCAAACCATTGTTCGTATATCCAGTTGTCGTTATTAGTGAAGGCGCGGAAAGCGTTCAAACTTAGGTCGCTGTTGGCTATAATAGTATTGTTCCCATAGCGGAGTGTGCCTATTGTACCTTTATCGAAATCAAAAGTTACTGAAAAATCTTTGCCAGTAATCGTCTTTTTGTCTTTGCTAAGGGAGAGCTTTTCTCCTTTGGTTACAGAGGCTATAGCAGACTTTTGATTAGCATTTTGCAATAGGAGTTGCTCGCGTGCTTGCACAAATCCTTTTTTAGCCCAAGGCGTGTCTGCTTTAAGGTGAAATTCTACAACACTGTAATACTCAGCATTAGTATCTAAAGAAGCAGGAGTAATACTCACGGTGGCTTTTTGTTGAGGCTTCACGGAAGGTACTTCAAAAGAACGCTCTTCTAACAGCACACCGTTTTTATAGAGTTTCCATACGCCCTCATAGCTTGAAAGGTCAGTAAAGTAACCTTTATTAAAGATTTCAAAAGTAAAGCCGTCGAGCTTCTTTACACCTATGTTCTGATATACTTTTTGTACTTCGTAATACTGTGGTTTTACGGTTCTATCGGCGAAGATAATTCCGTTCATCACAAACTGACCGTCGTTAGGGAAATCGCCAAAATCGCCCCCATAGGCTTGGTAGCGGATACCGTCTTTGGTATAGTTGTACATCGCTTGGTCTACCCAATCCCAGATAGCACCTCCACAGATGAAGTTAGAGCTTTCGATAGCGTCCCAATAGTCGGCGAGATTTCCTACGGCATTGCCCATAGAGTGCGCGTATTCCGAGATGTGGAACGGATATTTGATGTCATACTTACCAGTGGCAGCGCCTTGTACCCAAGCTACAGAGGGGTATTGGTTAGAGCCCATATCTACGATGTCGTTATTGCGCTCGTATTGTACAGGGCGAGAAGTATCGAGTGTTTTAAGGTGATTATAAGCCGTTACAAAGTTCTGACCAGGGCCTGCTTCATTACCGAGTGACCATATCACAATGGCAGGTGAGTTATAAGTAGCCTCTACCATCTCTACCACGCGGGCTGTGTGCGCTTTTTCCCATTCTTTAGGGTGAGAAAGAGACTCTTTGCCATAGTAATATTGGTGAGATTCGATATTAGCTTCGTTCTCTAAATAAATGCCGTACTTATCGCAGAGATAGAAGAAGTAAGGGTCAGGAGGATAGTGAGAGTTGCGCACGTGGTTGATATTACCGCGTTTCATTAGCATTACTTCCTCTTCCATTTGCTGGTGAGTAAGCACGTGCCCTTGTGCAGGGTGGCTCTCGTGGCGATTTACCCCCTTGAATTTAATAGTCTTGCCATTAAGGTAATAGTATCTACCTGCCTTGCCAAATGCATCGTCTTCAGCCTTAGTGTCTTTGATTTCTACTTTTCTGAAGCCAAAATAAGAAGATACTGTTTCTACTACTTTGCCCTTTTTGTCTACAAGCTGTGCTACGAGCACATAGCGATGAGGTTCTTCAGCCGACCATAATTTAGGATTCTTTACGGTAATGCTACTACTTACTTTGTCAATAGCATTAGGGGCTACTGTTTTTAGAGAGATACTTCCTTTGGTAGCAGTAGGGGTAACATCGTCTTTATACAAAGCGACATCGTATACATTATAGCGCACTTGGTAATCCTTTACAGCTTTTTTGTCGAGGTTGCGTACCTCTGCTGTTACTTTTAGTTGCCAATCGGTGAGGTTTGAGCTATCGGTAAGGATATTCAAGTTGAAGATTTGTACCTTAGGAGTACTGCGCAAAGCAACTGTTCTAAAGATACCTGGAAGGCGGAACATATCTTGCGATTCGAGAAAAGAACCATCGGAATTGCGGTATACCTCTACAGCTACTTTATTCTTGCCTTTGTGCAGATATTTGGTAATATCAAAAGAAGCTACGTTACGAGAGTTCTTTGAGAAACCTACGTAAGTGCCGTTTATCCAAAGGTAGAAAAAGGAATCTACCCCATCAAAATCGATGAAGATTTCGCGACCGTCCCAATCAGAGGGTACTTCAAAATCGCGAACATAAGAACCTACCTCATTGCGGTACTCATAAGTAGTCCACGTTTTAGGCGGTGTGCGCATTACCCCTTTACGCCAATCGTCTACCTTGCGTTCGTGATAGAAAATTACAGGCTGATTTACATAGATGGGCACCCCGTACTTGAGCGTACCGTCTTTTTGAATACCTTGAATATTCCAACTGGAAGGTACGGGAATTACGTCCCAAGAAGAGACATCAAAATCGGTTTTATAGAAATCCTTAGGGCGTTCTTCAGGTGTCTTGCACCAATGGAATGCCCATTGCCCATTGAGAGACTTCCAATAAGGCGTGTTTTCAGGCAGTACTTTAGTAGCGGAAGCTTCGTCCTTAAACGAGAAGAAATAAGCTCGTGGGTACTCTTTGTTTAGTGAGAGTTCCTCAACTGATTCCCATTCCTTACCTGTAGGGGCAGAAGGATTACCATAAGCAAAACCACTTGGTGGTTTATGCTGTGCTAATGCCATTGATGAAAAAGCAAAAGCAAATGCTGTGCTAACAGTTTTTAAATAATGCTTCATAAAATATTGGTATTAGTTTCTTCTTTTTGCTGAAGATTAGATAACAGAGGTTCAACCTTAGCGTAATCTTTCACTACTTTGATGCATAAAAAGAAGCAAACGATTAACAGAAGGGTGCCAATCACATTTATAATAGAAGTTGTGTATGATATTTCGATGGTGGGCTCATCAAACATATAGGCTCTAAAAACTAAATAGTTTACTATAGAGGTAATCACTGAAAGTGTCCACCAAATGGTTACAATATTAGTAGATAGTTTAGGCTGTATGTCTCCTTTTTGTATGAAAAGATTGCGAGTGCTATCATATATTTCTTTCATTATACGATATGGGAGTACCCAGTTAGCAAAAGGAATAAACCAGCTTCCTACTGCCCAACCATCGGTATATGAGAGGTTGTTTTTCAGTTGGTGCAAGTTGTAATAAGCACGCCTAAACCACATTAAAAAAAGAATACCCATTATAAGGGTTATTACAAGCCACAAGAGGCCTACAATCAATGAGAAAAGATCACTCAGTTCAGCTCTTGCAAACAAATCTTCATCTATTTCATCTATAAGAAATCCTCTAATAACAGATAGCTCGAATATATCTGAAATGAGGATTACAAATAAAAAAGCAAAAGATATCCATAGCATTAGTATGGCATTCTTAGCACGGGTAGTATTATCTCTTAACATTTTTGTTGGTTTTTTAAAGAAAGGCGTAACCCAAAGTTGGAATTAAAAAAGGTTACGCCTTTTGTTGTTGAATATTAAAATCTTTAAATACTTAAATTACTAAACGCCTAACATATTCTTAGGGTCTAATATCTCATCGAGTTTATCCTTAGATAGCAAGCCGTGTTCTAATACTAAATTATAGACAGACTTACCTGTTTCGAGGGCTTCTTTGGCTATCTTAGTACTGTTTTTATAACCGATATGTGGGTTAAGAGCAGTAACGATACCGATACTGTGTTTCACCATATTGAGGCATACCTCGCGATTGGCAGTAATACCCTCTACGCATTTGGTGCGCAAAGTGTCGATAGCGCGTTCTAAGAATACAATAGACTCAATGATAGATTGACACAATACAGGTTCCATTACGTTGAGTTGCAACTGACCTGCTTCGGCAGCAAAGGTTACGGTAAGATCGTTACCAAAAACCTTAAAGCACACTTGGTTTACTACTTCGGGGATTACAGGGTTTACCTTACCTGGCATAATTGAAGAGCCAGGTTGCATCGCAGGAAGGTTTATTTCGTTTAAGCCTGCACGGGGACCTGAAGAGAGTAAGCGCAAATCATTACAAATCTTAGAGAGCTTTACAGCCATACGTTTTAGCGCAGAGGAATAAATTACATAGGAACCTGTATCGGGGGTGGCTTCTACTAAGTTACTTGCCGTTACAAAGGCTTCACCTGTGAGCTTCGCTAAGTTCTCGGCACATAGTTTGGCATAACCCTTAGGAGCGTTGAGCCCAGTACCAATGGCAGTACCTCCCATATTGATTTCTAAGAAGAGCTTGGCGTTGCTTTGCAAACGGGCAATTTCTTCTTCGAGGTTGGCAGCAAAAGCTTCGAACTCTTGACCCAGTGTCATAGGTACGGCATCTTGCAACTGTGTACGACCCATTTTTATCACATCGGAGAACTCACGACCTTTTTTACGGAAGGCTTCGATGAGGAGTTTCAAACGCTCAATGAGCTTTTCGTTCATCATAATCACAGCTAACTTTACTGTTGTGGGGTAAGAGTCGTTAGTGGATTGCGACTGATTTACGTGGTCGTTAGGAGAGCAGTGCGCATAATCACCTTTTTCGTAGCCCATTAGTTCTAAGGCGCGATTAGCAATTACTTCATTGGCGTTCATATTTACTGAAGTACCTGCCCCACCTTGAATCATATCTACGGGGAACTGATGGTTAAACTTCCCTTCAATTACTTCTTTACAAGCCTCAGAAATAGGTTTGAGCAGTTCGTTGGGGAGCAGTCCTAAAGCGTGATTGGTTTGAGCTGCGGCGAGTTTTACATAGCCAATAGCTTTTACAAACTCGGGGTAATCACCCATTTTAGTTCCTGTAATGTGGAAGTTTTCGATGGCGCGTTGTGTTTGTACGCCATAATAAGCCTCAGCAGGCACTTGTAAATCACCAATGAGGTCGGATTCTGTTCTAAATTTTGTCATAATTTTAAATTTTATATTTCTTAATAATTTTATGGTTGATACTTACGTTATACAACGAAAGTGTAACACTTTAAAAAATTTCGGTAAAAGTACGGAAGTTTTTTTAAATAGAAAAGAAAAAAGTAAAATATTTTTTAAGATAGTGTATATTTAACTTAAAGAAGTGAGGCTGTGCCTCAGAAAATAAAAACAAATTAGTTTCAAAATTAAAAGAAAATTAAGGTTACGCCTTTGTAGAGCTTCGCACAGATGTCATAAATTTCACGGAGTTGTGATACTAAAATAAATGTGAATTGGCGTTGTGTTATATTGGAATGATGTTATTACAGTGAGAAATCGGGGATAGAGATAGGGATATTGCCTCCTTCGACTGAGCGTTGGGTGAGTTCGGCGATAGAAGACCAAAGTGCACCATCATATACATTTTGGTCTAATGGGAGTCCGTTTTTAAGGCAATGGACTAAGCGGTAATCCATAATGATATCCATTGGTTTTTGTTCTGGCAGAAGTGTGCGCAAATCAGCTGTTTCGCGATAATAAGGGTGTTCATTTTCATCTAAAAAAGAAGTGATTTCTTCGGGGGTAAGTGCTTTTTCTTCTCTATCGTCAAAATACAGTTGAGGTATGGGGTACTTTTGCAGAAAGCCTTTAGTACCACTGAGCATAAAGATGCGTGAATAGGGGCGTGGACTGGTGGCGTCGTGTTGTAAAACAATGGTTTTACCTTTAGCGGTTTGCAGAAGGGTAACGTTCATATCGCCTGTATAGTGCGCTTGTGCCTCTGGAGAGAAAGCCCCGAAGTGCGCTTGTGCGTATTGTTGCATTCCGATAGCTAATGAGGACATTGATACGAGACGCACTAAGCGGTCGGTGCGAAGGATACCCATTGCTTGACAGATGGGCGCAATGCCGTGAGTAGGGTAGGGGTTTCCTTCGAAAGTTTTACTGTACTTTATGCGCCATTTGCCGCGTTCGGCATCGCGTTCGGTTTGGCGGAAGTTCAGATGTCTTAAATCGTGGATATAAGCGCCTTCGGCGTGTACTAATTCGCCCAGTTTACCTTGCTTTGCGAGTTTTATTCCTATCAGTTCAAAACGGTCATAACACACGTTTTCGAGCATCATACAGTGCCTTTGAGTGGCTTCGGCAGTGCGTACAATGCGCTCACAATCGGGGACGGTGAGAGCTAAGGGTACTTCGATAGCTACGTGTTTGCCACATTCCATTGCGTAGATAGCCATTGGGGCGTGGAGTTCCCAAGGGGTGGAGATATATAGGAGGTCGATATTGGGGTTTTCGCAGAGTTTACGCCAATCGCTGGGTTGAGTGTAGAAAGAAGCTACAGGGGTTTGGCTTTGTGTTATATTCTTTGCTTTGGCAAGGGCTTCGGTATCTACTTCGGCAATGGCTATGATTTGGACGTTTAAGTGCATAAAGCGTTTTACGGCTTCAATGCCACGTATGCCTACCCCTATAAAGCCGATGCGCAGGGGGTTGATGGGAGGAACTGTTAGATTGAATACTTTCATTAATGGTGAATGATTAGTGATTAATGATTGTTGGCTATTTTACTATCAAAAAATATGCCTTTTTTTGGTGGTGCGAGGTCGTAGCACGGTGTGAGCCACACAGGCAAGTGCGAGCCGCACGGGCGTTAATGGGGAGATTGGTTGGAGGAGTTTGGACGAGTCGGATGTTTCAGACTTTTTGGAGAAACTCGGAAAGATTCTGGAGTCTTAGAATAGAGATGAGAAGGGAGAAAGATAGCGAAGGAATTCAAAAGAGAGGTGAGAGTGATTTTGGTGAGAAAAGGCTATTGGGAGGGTACACTTAGCTTATACAAAGCTTATAGGAAGCTTATACGAATCTTGGACGATTGTTATGCAAAGGGTGTATAAGTGATTGATTCATATTATAATACAATAATACCAATAATACCGAAAATAGGGTTTCGAGGCGAAAGAAAAGAGTCGTAGCACGACGGGCAGGTAGGAAAATTAGGAAATTTGAAAATGAGAAAATGTGCAGGAACCTCCCCCTTGCCCCCTCGGAGAGGGGGAACTGTAGTGACGGAAAAATGAGTTATAGGAGGGGTTGGAGAGACTCGGAGAAAAGAGAGAATGGATAGACAAAAAGAAGAATGAAGTTACATAAGGTGATAGAAACTTTTGTATAATGGGTTGCGTACGGATTTTTATGAAGTAATAGCTAAAACTACAGTGGGGAGAGGTATAGAAATGTGATTGCAAAATGATGTTTGTATTATATGTAGTAAGCGTTGATAATCATTTAATTGCTTAGAGAAATTGCAGAGTATATGCAGGGAGTTAAATTTATAAACAAAAATTTATTAGTTAGTAATTCAAAAATATTTTCTATCTTTGCCCTTTGAAAAAAATCAAATAACACTTAGTTTATGGAATATTTAGATTTTGAACAACCTATTAAAGAGCTTGAAGAACAGATGGAAAAGTGTCAGGTCATCGGTAGTGAGAGTGATGTGGATATGACTGATGCTTGCAAGAAGATAGAAAAGAAGCTCAACCAAGTAAAGAAAGAAATATATGGCAATCTTACGGCGTGGCAACGAGTGCAAATTTCTCGACATTTAGAGCGCCCATATACGCTTGATTATATCAAATCATTGGCTGGGGACACTTTCTTGGAACTTCACGGTGACCGTACTGTTAAGGACGACAAGGCGATGATAGGAGGTTTTGGAAAGATAGACGACCAGAGTTTTTTGTTCATTGGTCAGCAAAAGGGTGTAAATACTAAGATGCGACAATACCGCAATTTTGGTATGGCAAATCCTGAAGGTTACCGCAAAGCCTTGCGATTGATGAAACAAGCTGAGAAGTTTAACATTCCTATTGTGTGTTTTGTAGACACCCCTGGTGCTTTTCCTGGTATTGAAGCTGAGGAGCGTGGACAAGGAGAGGCTATTGCCCGTAATATTTTGGAGATGTCAAGATTAAAAGTGCCTGTAATTATCTTTATTATAGGAGAGGGTGCTTCGGGTGGAGCACTGGGTATAGGAGTGGGCGATAAGGTATATATGCTTGAAAATACTTGGTACTCGGTAATTTCGCCAGAATCTTGTTCTTCAATCTTATGGCGCAGTTGGGAGTACAAAAAAGAGGCGGCTGAAGCGCTTAAACTGACTGCTCCTGATATGAAGAAGTTGAAACTCATTGATGAGATTATTAAAGAACCACTTGGTGGGGCGCATCACGACCGAGAAATGATGTTTACTACCGTTCGCAAAGTGATATTGGATACCTATAAGGATTTGAAGAAGCTTCCTGCCGACAGATTGGTAGAAAAACGAATGAACAAGTACCTTGCGATGGGAGTGTTCAACGAGAAGTAAGAAAATGATAATATCAACAACTTATAAAGGCGCTGAACAAGCGCCTTTTTTGTAAAATAAAGATACTAAATAATTGTTAGAAAGCAATGTGAATAAAACTTTTCAGAAGTTATCAACAGGCTATTAACACGGCTTGTGAGTAAAATCATCTACCCGAAATTAAACTATTTCGTACCTTTGCCGTATGAACGAGACAGAAAATATATCCGTATCCGAAATTGTTCCCGCAATACAACCTTTTTCACGCACGCAGGTGAGTTTAGAGCGAGGGAAGCTCCCTCCGCAAGACCTCAGTATTGAAGAGGCTATTTTGGGAGCTATGCTCATTGACAAGAAAGGCGTTGATGATGTGATAGACATACTCAACCCTGAAGTTTTTTATAAAAAGCAACACCAACTTATCTATCAAGCGATTTTTGAACTTTTCAACGAATCGGAAGCGATTGACCTGCTTACTGTAGCGGAGCAACTTCGCAAAAATGGCAACTTGGAGGCGGTGGGGGGAGAGTTTTATCTCATCAACCTGACCCAGCGAGTATCATCGTCAGCCAATGTGGAGTTTCACGCACGTATTATCTTGCAGAAGTTCATCAAGCGGAAGCTCATTGAGATTTCTTCGGAAATTATAGAAGATGCCTATGACGATACTCGAGATGTGTTTGATTCATTAGACAGTGCTGAGCAGAAGCTCTATGAAGTAACACAAGGGAACTTAAAGCGATCGAGTGAAGCAGCGGGAGATTTGGTGATAAAAGCCCTAAAGAAAATACAAGATCTCTCTAATAAAACAGACGGTTTTAGCGGGGTGCCATCGGGCTTTACCAAGCTTGACCAACTCACTTCGGGTTGGCAAGCGAGCGATCTTATTATTGTGGCAGCGCGTCCAGGGATGGGTAAAACAGCGCTCACACTTTCAATGGCACGCAATATAGCAGTAGGTCAGGGGATACCTGTGGCGTTTTTTTCGTTAGAGATGTCGTCAGTACAGCTTATTACCCGTTTGATATCGTCGGAGACAGGTTTGTCGTCAGAGAAATTGCGTACAGGGAAGTTGGAAGAGCACGAGTGGTATGTGCTAAACACTAAGGTGAAAGACCTTGAAAAGGCGCCATTGTTTATAGATGATACGCCTTCTATTTCTATTTTTGACCTCAGAGCTAAAGCGCGCCGACTCTCTACACAGCACGGTATCCAGCTTATCATCATTGATTATTTACAATTGATGACCGCAGGAGGTAGCAAAGGGGTAGGAAATCGCGAGCAAGAAATTTCTACGATTTCTCGTAACCTAAAAGCTCTTGCTAAAGAATTGAATATACCGGTAATTGCTCTTTCACAGCTTTCGCGTAATGTGGAATCACGACCTGGACAGCAAAAGCGTCCGCAGTTATCTGACTTACGTGAGTCAGGAGCTATTGAGCAAGATGCTGATATTGTATCGTTTATATATCGCCCAGAATATTATAAAATTACAGAATGGGACGATGAGGCAGGAACACCTACCGCTGGACAAGCCGAGTTTATTGTAGCAAAACACCGTAATGGAGGTTTGGATAGTATCCGATTGAAGTTTGAAGGGCACTTGGGTAGGTTTGCTAATTTAGATGAATACGACAGTGGAGGCTATTTACCTTTAGGCACACAAGAATTTGTTTCGAAGATGAATGACAATGTAGTGTTTGAGCAGATTCCTACAGGTAATCCTACTCAAGCTTTTGGAGCTACTCCAACGGATTCGGCTACCGATGATGTACCTTACTAAAAAAACTCATAAAGCGTATAAATATTTAAGAGACTTTTTTCAGCCATTCTTCTCAATCGTGTAAAACGACAGACTGAGAAGAATGGCTTTGTTATAAATTAGTGCTTTCATCATTTCTGGAATTAAAAAAAATAGTATCTTTGCGGAGTCAAAACACAGACCGCTATTATGATCAAATCGTATTTATCCAAAATATTCGCTGCTATCGTTAAGAAAAAGATAGACCGCTGGGCAAGTGACCCTATAAACACTCAACAAAAAGTATTCCAATCACTTATAGCTCAGGCTAAAAACACGGCTTTTGGGCGCGACCACCACTTTGACGAAATTCAAACATATGATGATTTTGTAGCCCGCGTGCCTATTCGTGACTATGAGGCTTTGCGACCCTATATTGATAGGGTGGTAGCGGGTGAAAAAGATGTGCTCTGGAAAGGCAAACCGCTCTACTTTGCCAAAACCTCAGGCACTACCAGTGGTGCGAAGTATATCCCTATCACCAAAGCCTCAATGCCTTACCACGTGCAAGGAGCTCGCGATGCGATTCTGTGCTATATTCACGAAACTAAAAAAGCGGATTTTGTGGAAGGCAAGATGATTTTCTTGCAAGGAAGTCCTGTGCTCAGCGAGAAAAACGGTATCAAAACAGGCCGACTTTCGGGCATTGCGGCGCACTATGTACCTGCTTATTTGCAGCGCAACCGTATGCCGTCCTACAAAACTAATTGCATAGAAGATTGGGAAACTAAAGTAGAAGCGATTGTTACAGAGACTTTTTCTAAGAATATGACCCTCATCAGCGGGATTCCGTCTTGGGTGCTGATGTACTTTGAACGCCTGTACACGCGTTCGGGTATCAAGGTAGGAAAGTTGTTCCCTAACTTCAATTTGTTCATTTATGGGGGAGTGAATTACGAGCCTTACCGCCAGCAGTTTGAGCATCTCATTGGGCGCAAGGTGGATAGTATAGAGCTCTACCCCGCCAGCGAAGGTTTTTTTGCTTATCAAGATAGTCAGACGGAAAAAGGGATGCTCTTGTTGCTCAATGCAGGTATTTTCTACGAATTTGTAGAAGCCGATACGTTCTTCAGCGAAAACCCTAAACGCGTGGTTTTGCAGGATGTACAACTCGGGGTGAACTACGCACTGATCATCTCCACCAATGCCGGACTTTGGGGTTACAACATAGGGGATACCGTGCAATTTACCTCATTAAGTCCTTATCGCATAGTGGTTACGGGGCGCATCAAGCACTTTATTTCGGCTTTTGGTGAGCACGTGATTGGCAAAGAGGTAGAAGAAGCGATGCGTGAAGGCTTGGAAGCTATGGGCGCACGCATTACCGAATTTACCGTGGCTCCTCAAGTAAATCCTGCGGCAGGCGAGTTGCCTTATCACGAATGGTTTGTAGAATTTGAACAAAAACCCGCTGATATGCAACGCTTTGCTCAAGTAATTGACGAGGCTTTGCAAAAGCAAAATATGTACTATTACGACCTTATTCAGGGTAAAGTACTCCAACCCCTCAAGATCACCGAAGTACCCGAAGGAGGTTTTGCCGCTTATATGAAGTCACAGGGCAAACTCGGCGGACAAAACAAAATACAGCGCTTAGCTAATGATAGAAGCGTGGTGAAGGGTTTAGGAGATTTGACAAAGTCTATTAGTTTATAGTTAATCTGCCAGAGTAAAATTGATAGGGTATTTAAAACACACCTCTATAGGCTTACCATGCTGTCGAGCAGGGATGAAACAAGGCAAACTTTCAATTAGGAATTTAGCTTCAGCTTTAAGGTCTTCATCAGTACCAGTAACTTCAATCACTTTTACTGTACCATTTTTCCTAATAGCAAACTCTACTACAACCCTGTCTTGTATTCCCTTTTTTAATGCTTTTTGAGGATAGCGAAGATGAGTGATAATATGTTCGTTGAGATGTTGCCTAAAGCAACGTTCTTGTTCGTTTTTATCTACATCTTTACAAGCTTCAAACATAGGTTTTTGCTCTATAATGGCAAAGGGAATGTTGAGCATTCCTTTATCTTCGTCTTTTTGTGCATAGCTATTGGCTGTGGTTGCAAACCACAAGATTAGAGAGACGAATACAATTTTTCTCATAGTATAAGAATATAAAAAATGTTAGTTGTTAGCTATCAATCAGTGTTGATAACTAACAACTAACGGCTACATTTATTTATTGTTTAGTTTAAAATTAATAGGGTAAGCAAAGGTTACAGGGGTAGGTACTTCTCGTTGTTTACCAGGTATAAGTCTTGGTAACTTCTCAATGATGCGTTGCGCTTCGTTTTCGAGGAGTTTATTACCACCTCGTACTCCTAATACAGTAATGCTACCATCGGTATTGATACGGAAGTTTACAAATACTTTGCCTTCAATGCCCATATTAGCAGCATCTTCAGGATAAATAAAGTTCTTTATTACGTGCTTGTCTAATTGCTCTTTAAAGCACTGAGATTGCTTTTCACGAGCGACTCCTTTACATTCTTTGAACATTGGTTTATCTTCAATAACTGCAAAAGGTACTACAATTTCAGGCTTTTCATCATCTTCTGGTACTATTGTTATAGTTTCGGGAGCTACAGGAGATGAAGGATTAGTTTCAGTACTTGCAATTTCAGGTTCAATCACATCAATAGTATTATCTACAACGTTAATTTCCTGCGTAAGTTGAGGTGGAGGAGGTGCTTGCTGAGGCACTTCGGGCGTGGGTAATTCAATGATTGTAGGAGGTTCATCACAAACTATAATATTATCATTGAAGTTATAGCTGAGGTTGCCTTTGTCTTGTATTTTTGCTTCAAAGCCCCATAGGGTAAACCCAGAGATAGCTGCAAAACCAATAGCAAAGAACAACCCACTACGTTTAGCCAAATCGGCTTTAGGGTTCTTTTTAAGTTGCATAATGATTTTCTTTAAAAGGTTATTAAATGTACTATCAACAAAGGTTTAAAAAGCTTTTTATAACTGTTGTTATAAGCTATAAATCAACAAGTGTGCCAAAGTTTAGGAATTAAGAAGTAGGAATTAGAAATGCAAAAATAACTCATTATGATGATAGTATAAAGTTAAGAGGATAAGAGAAGCTTACCTCTACGGGTTTACCGTTTTTATCTTTAGCAGGAATAAGTGTAGGAAGACTCTCGAAGATACGTTTAGCTTCTTCTTCTAATAGTTTGTGAGGGCTTTTAATTACTATAATACTGATTGTGCCATCGGTATTAATACAAAATGTTACATCAACCCTGCCCTGTATTCTTTCCTTTATGGCTTCTTTAGGAAATTCAAAAGTTTTTCGTACGTGTCTATCTAACTGGTCTTTAAAGCAGGCGTATCGTTTGTTTTCAGGGATATTAATTTCTTGACATTCTTTAAACTGTGGAGGTGTTACTTCTTCGATAGGTTTTTCTTTCTTATTCTCTGTTTGTGCGTAGCTATAGCCTCCAAAAAGCAAGGCTAAGAGTATGAATATGTAGTTTTTCATTGGATAAAGTATTAAAAAGTTATTGTTCTAATGAGTAATTGATAGGGTAAGCAAAGGTTACATTTATGGGATTACCATCTTGTTTGCCAGGAATGAGTTTGGGCAGACTTTCAATAAGCTCCTTAGCTGCTTGTTCTAAAATTTTATCAGTACCTCTTACACCAATGATTTCTATTGAACCATCAGTTTTGATGCGAAAGCTCACAAAAACTCTTCCTTGGATATATAATTCTTTACAAATGGGAGGATATACAAAGTTTTTTGCTACGTGTTTGTCTATTTGTTCTTTGAAACATTTGAAAGTTTCGCTTTCGGGAACATCTTTACATTCTTGAAATCTCGGTCTTTGTTGTACTGTAGTAAAGGGCATTTCTTCTTTTGGAGCTTCGTTATCTTGTTGTATTCTAAAATCGATGGGATATTTAAATATTACTGACACAGGTTTTCCGTTTTGTTTGCCGGGGATAAATTGAGGTAACTTTTCAACAATACGTTTGGCACCTTCTTCAAGCAGTTCGTCAGGTCCTGTTGCACTTATTACTTCTACCATTCCATCAGTTTTGATACGAAAAAGGACAAGCACTTTACCAGGAATTCTTCTTTCTAATGCCTTTTTAGGGTATTCAAAGTTTTGTTTCATATACTTACTAAGTATTTCTTGAAAGCATTTAAGTTGGCTGTCTTTGGTTATATTTTTACATTCTACAAAGGTTGGTTTTTCTTGAACCTCTTCAAAAGGAATATCAGTTTTTTGTACTTTATTGTTTTTGGTTTGTGCGTAGATAGCATTTCCTGTATTAGAAAAAGCAAAAACGCATAATATGAATGTTATGATGTTATGGAGTTTCATCGTTTTTGTGTTTATGAAGGGATATAAAAAAGCCAATAGCAAGTATTTTTACTATTGGCTTTTAATTTTTTTTAGTTATTTTGTAATTTGTAGTTGATAGGGTAAGCAAAGGTAACTGGTGTAGGTTTACCGCGTTGTTTACCAGGAATAAGTCTAGGAAGCTTCATAATAAGTTTCTTAGCATCTTCTTCTAAAACTTTATCGGGACCACGCACTCCTAAAACGGTGATAGAACCATCGGTATTGATGCGGAAGTTCACGAATACTTTTCCTTGGATACCCATTTCGGCAGCTGTTTGGGGGTAGCTAAAGTTCTTTACTACGTGTTTGTTCAAGTTTTCTTGGAAACATTTCATTTGTTGATCTTTAGGTACGTTTTTACAAGCCTCGAACATAGGTTTATCTTCGATAATAGTAAAAGGGACATCTACATCGGGAGCTTCTTCTACTACGGTTTGTTTAATTTCTTCCACTTTGGCTATTTGCTCATTTTTAGTAGTTTCGGTAGTACCGATTACTTGTTCTTCGATTTTAGTATCGTTTTCCACTACTTTTACTTCTTCTACGACAGTAGGAGCTGGTGGTGGTGGAGGTGGTGGAGTTTCAGGAGGGGTCTCCATTGTGTAGTTCTCTTGATTTTCGTCGAGAGCTTTATCCACATCTGATGTACGGTTGTCTTGAACGCTTTTGTCATACACTTTTGTTTCAAAACCCCACAGAGTAAGGGCTGATACAAGAGCGAATCCTATGGCAAAGAACAATCCGCTACTTTTTGCCAAGTCGGCTTTCGGATTTTTTTTAGGTTGCATAATGATTCTCTTTTAAAAGGTTATTAAATATATACTTTTTATCTGAAAAGCTTTTCGTACTTTCTCATAAATAGTAAAGCAACAACTGTGCCAAATGTATTGAAGAGCATATCAATATAATCGGCTGAGCGAGTGGTAGTGAGTAATCCTTGAAGGATTTCGATTGTAGCTCCTAAAAACAAGGCGGTTATCACTGCCCATAATTTATTTTTAAAGGCTAATATAAACAAGGCTGTATAACCGAAATAGAAGCCAAAATGAACAACTTTATCTAAATAGGGAATGCGAGGTGCTTTAGCTATTGTGGTGGAGGAAATGAGGCTTAAAACTATTATAGTTATTGCCCATATGCTCCACAGAAAAGTGTACTTGTGTTTTTTAATATAAATCAAGGGTCGAATTAACATATTGATTAAACCTCCCCCCGACCCCCTCCAAAGGGGGAGATGTGACGCAAAAGCGACAATGTGACGAAAATCAGTGATTTTTTAAGCATCTATTAGGTTTTTATATGCTTCGGCTGAAAGTAAGTTGTCTAATTGTTTAGCATCGCTTATTTTCAGTTGTATTATCCAGCCTTCCTCATATGGTGAGGTATTTACTTTCTCTGGCTTTTGGTTTAGCGCTTCGTTAAAGGCTACTATTTCGCCTGTGAGGGGCATAAATAAATCGGATACTGTTTTTACGGCTTCGATACTACCAAATACTTCGTCTTGATTGAAGGTATCGCCTATGGTTTCTACATCTACATACACTATATCGCCTAATTGTTGTTGTGCAAAATCGGTAATACCTGCTGTGGCTATATCACCTTCGGTGTGCACCCATATGTGTTCTTTAGTGTATTTTAAATTTGACGGAAAGTTCATTATTGATACCTTAAAAAAGCGAGCCAAAGGTACTTTCTTTTTTTGTAACTACCAAATTTTTGATTGAAAAATTTTAACATTTTGTTTGAATTGAGGAGTAATGGTGTGTAAATTAGAAAATTAGAGAATGAGAGAATTAGGAAATGAGGAAATGGTTTTTGGGAAAGCTGGATTTTTTAGATAGGGGGTCAGATTTTTCGGGTAGGTCGGATTTTTCAGATTTTTTGGATAATTTAGAGGTGTGAGCTGTATGGGTAGAGGGTGGCCGGGGGAGCGGAAGATATCGGAGGGGAACGGAAGGGGGTTTTTAGATAAAAGGTAAAAGGTAAAAGGTAAAATGGGTATGCGGAGCTTATACAAAGCTTATAGGATGCTTATACGAATCTTGGACGATTGTTATACAAAGGGTGTATAAGTAATTGATTCATACTGTAATACAATAATGGTAATAATGCTGAAAACAGGGTTTCGAGACGAAAGAAAGAGAAGTGCGAGCCGCACAGGCAGGTAGAAAATTAGAACATTAGCAAATTTGGAAATGAGAAAATGTGCAGAAACCTCCCCCTACCCCCCTCGGAGAGGGGGAACTGTAGCGATGGGAAAGTGATGGAAAAACCTGACTCTTATTCAACTTTGCCAAAGGTCGTAGCACGACGGGCTGTTGAAACTTTGGCAAAGTGTTATGACGCATAAGAAACCTCCCCCTAACCCCCTCGGAGAGGGGGAACTGTAGTGACGGAAAAGTGAGAGATACATCCCTCCCTATTCACATACTCGGCTACGCCTAATATTGTATAAACATCCCCCCTCTCACATACTCCGCTCTCGCGGACAACCTTCAAAGGGGGAATTGTAGTGACGGGAAGGTGAAGGTAAGGAGTAAATGTCATATCCTGAAATAGGTTTACACAAAAAACAGGAAAATATATGACAGGGCGAAGAAAAGTAATAGTTCGGTACAGTGATTGCTTTAAGTTAAGTATCGTAGAAGAAAT
>NZ_BPUU01000017.1:6895-77351 GCF_054772415.1 Capnocytophaga sp. HP1101 | reverse complement strand
GTACTCGGAGCGGGACTTGAACCCGCACAGGCATTACTGCCCACTGGATTTTAAGTCCAGCGTGTCTACCGATTCCACCATCCGAGCCTTCTATGATAAACATAAAAAAAGAGCGAAAAACGGGGTTCGAACCCGCGACCTCAACCTTGGCAAGGTTGCGCTCTACCAACTGAGCTATTTTCGCTTATCTCTTATTCAATAAATCCGCAACTGATTTATCCCTCATTTGCGGTTGCAAAGGTACAACAATTATTCATCCCTGCAAATTTTTTGATAACTTTTTTTATAACTTTTTCATATCTACATTATAATCTACATTCTTTCAGGAACTTGTATACCAAGCATTTTAAACGACACTGCTATAATATCCCCTATTTTCTTACTCAAAACCACCCTAAAATGTCGCTTACACTCCTCTTCTTCTCCTAAAATAGATACATTTTGATAAAACGAATTAAAGTCCTTTACTAAATCATATACGTAATTGGCAATTATAGCCGGACTATAACTGTCGGCTGCATCTTCTACAACTGAAGGAAATAAGGTAATGCTTTTTAACAAAGTCTTCTCTTTTTCGTGCAAATCATCAACTTTTCCTACCGTTGCCTCACTCCTACCTCCTATTTCAGTATACTTGCGTAAAATCGACTGGATACGGGCATAAGTGTATTGTATAAACGGACCTGTATTCCCTTGAAAATCGATTGATTCCTTAGGGTCAAACAAAATGCGCTTCTTAGGGTCTACCTTTAATATATAGTACTTCAGAGCCCCAAGACCTATAGTGTGATACAAAGCTTCTTTTTGCGCTTCGGTATAACCGTCAAGTTTGCCGAGCTCTTGCGAAATCTCTTTGGCAGTTTGCTCCATCTCGGCAACCAAGTCATCAGCATCTACTACCGTGCCTTCACGACTCTTCATCTTCCCACTGGGCAAATCAACCATACCATAACTGAGATGATACAGATGTGATGCCCAATCGTACCCCAACTTTTTTAGAATAAGAAAAAGTACTTTAAAGTGATAATCTTGTTCATTACCTACCGTGTACACCATTCCTTTCACATCAGGATAATCCTTCACGCGCTGGGTAGCAGTACCCATATCTTGGGTCATATACACCGATGTACCATCAGCACGAAGCACCAATTTCTCATCTAAACCATCAGCAGTAAGGTCACACCAAACCGAACCATCTTCTTTTTTGAAAAAGACTCCTTGCTCCAAACCGCGTTCCACGATATCTTTCCCCAATAAATAAGTGTTACTCTCGTAGTAATATGAATCGAAATCAACACCTAAATTCTTATAAGTTACCGCAAAACCATCGTATACCCAGCCGTTCATCTGTTTCCAAAGTGCTATTACTTCGGGGTCACCTGCTTCCCATTGGCGCAACATCTCTTGCGCAGCTACAAATATAGGAGCTTGTTTTTCCGCTTCCTCTTTAGTCTTTCCTTCTTCTATTAATTGTTGTATTTCAGCTTTATACGCCTTGTCAAATGCCACATAGTAGTTTCCTACTAATTTATCACCTTTAAGTCCTGTGCTTTCGGGTGTTTCACCCTTTCCAAAACGTTGCCACGCCACCATCGATTTACAAATGTGTATTCCTCTATCGTTGATAATCTGGGTTTTGTACACCTTGTGTCCAGCCGCTTTTAAGATTTCTGCTACCGAATATCCCAAAAGATTATTGCGAATATGCCCCAAATGCAACGGCTTGTTCGTATTAGGTGAAGAATATTCCACCAATATCGCTTCTTTGCTATTAGGTGTAGCCAACCCAAACTGCGGATTGTCTTTCACTGCCGACAAAAAGTCTAAGTAATAACTATCAGCAATTACAAGATTCAAAAAGCCCTTAATCACATTGAAATCAGTTACCAAATCACCTGCTTTCTCTTTGAGGTAAGCCCCAATTTGTTCGCCTATCTGCACAGGATTCCCTTTTATTTGGCGCAATAGCGGAAATACCACAAGGGTAACATCGCCTACAAACTCCTTTTTAGTTTGTTGCAATTCAATGCTTTCTAAATTAACACTGTACAGTTCTTGTACCGCTTGTAAAATATATTTTTTAAGAGTATCGTTTAAGTTCAACATTCGTAAATTCATTCTTTTGAGAGGGCAAAGGTACAAATAATTTAACATATAAAAACATTTTGCCTTCAGAATTATTTCGTTCTATCTGTATTTTACCTTCACTTTAGGGTAACCCTACCTTCGTCATTCGTTCGTCATTCGTTCGTTGTAGAGCCGATGTAGAGCCGATGTAGAGCCGATGTAGAGCCAATATAGAGCCAATATAGAGCCAATATAGAACTACTTATCGTTCGTCTTTTCTTTATCAATCTGCTGTGCTACAACTGTACCTCTCGCACTAATTTTGCTAATTAGCAAATTATTCTTACCTTTGCCACTCAAAAACTGAACTGCAATGGAAGTAAGCAAACGCTATGCACAACGTGGGGTTTCAGCCGCTAAAGACGAAGTGCACAAAGCTATCAAAAATATTAACAAAGGTTTGTTCCCTAAAGCCTTTTGCAAAATAGTGCCCGATTACCTTACAGGTGATAATAACTATTGCCTCGTGATGCACGCTGATGGCGCTGGCACCAAGTCGGCATTAGCCTATATGTATTGGAAAGAAACAGGCGACCTAAGTGTTTGGAAGGGCATTGCACAGGACGCTCTTATAATGAACATCGACGATTTGCTATGTGTGGGTGCTGTGGATAATATTATGCTTTCCTCTACCATTGGGCGCAACAAGAACCTCATTCCTGCAGAAGTGATTTCAGCTATTATCAATGGCACAGAAGAGTTGATTGCTGAACTTGCCGATTTTGGAGTGCATATCCATTCTACAGGCGGTGAAACTGCCGATGTAGGCGATTTGGTGCGCACTATCATTGTCGATTCTACCGTTACAGCTCGTGTAGAACGCCGCAAAGTGATTGACAATGCCAATATCAAAGCAGGTAACGTGATTGTAGGACTCGCATCGTACGGACAAGCCTCTTACGAAACGAGTTATAATGGCGGTATGGGTAGCAACGGACTCACCTCAGCACGCCACGATGTGTTTGCCAAAGTATTAGCACATAAATATCCTGAAAGTTTTGACCCTTCAGTACCCGAAGAGCTCGTATACGCAGGTACAAAACTGCTCACCGATAAGGTAGCTAACAGTCCGTTAGATGCTGGTAAGCTCGTCCTCTCCCCTACCCGCACCTACGCGCCTATCATCAAGAAAGTATTAGAAAAATACGACAATACCCAAATAAACGGAATGGTGCATTGCAGTGGGGGTGCTCAAACTAAAATACTGCACTTTATCGATAAGTTGCATATTGTGAAAGACAATCTTTTCCCCGTTCCTCCTCTTTTCCAACTCATTCAAGAAGAATCAAAAACCGATTGGAAAGAGATGTACCAAGTGTTCAACTGCGGACATCGTATGGAACTCTATGTAAACGAAGCTATCGCATCCGATATTATTGCTATTTCCGAATCGTTTGGTGTACCTGCCCAAGTGATAGGACACGTAGCATCTTCCGATAACAAACGTCTCACTATACAAAGCGAATACGGTACTTTTGAATACTAAATTGAACATACGAACTGAGGTACGGTGGGCATTCGCCTACTTTGCTATAGTGGTGATCTTAGGCATCTTTATGCGTTCGGTACCAATAGCTGACTATCCTTTTGAGTTCAACTACCGACATATTGTGCATACGCATTCTCATTTAGCGCTTCTGGGATTTGTGTACGTACTGCTTTCGGCTATTTTGGTACGAACTTTTATCCCTCTTAACGAAAAACGACTCAAACATTACCGATGGTTGTTCTATATCACTCAATTTTCAGTATTAGGAATGCTATTTAGCTTTCCTTTTCAAGGATACGGAGCTGTCTCTATCAGTTTTTCATCGGTGTTTATCATTTGTTCGTATTTTTTTGCGAGATTTTTTGTAAAAGGAACCTCCCCCCTATCCCTTCCTTATTCATATAAATTCGTAAAGATGGGGATTTTCTATCTCATACTTTCGAGTTTAGGGATATGGTTTATGCCAGTAGCTATTATAAAGTTTGGTAAATTCTCCGAAGTGTATATGTGCGCGATTGCCTTCTTCCTGCACTTTCAGTACAACGGGTGGATGCTCAGTAGCTTGATGGGGCTCTTTATAAAAAAATACGGTTGGGATATGCAGTATCCGCATCTCATCAAGCGTGTATTTTTCCTATTTCAAACAGGAATTATAGGGTCACTTTTCATCTCGTGGGTAGGGTATTTTGGCTATCCTATTTACTATATAGTAGGAGGAACATCCGTGCTCATTTGGCTTAGCTCAGTAGTGATGCTGTTGCGTTTGTACCTAAAAACACAAAACAAGAGTTTTTTAGCCACCATTTTTATCAGTTTCTTTATTGCTAAAGTAGCTATGATGTTCACAGGTGCTTTTCCTACACTCACTCCCTATCTGTTTAGAAATATTGACTTGCTCATCAGCTATCTGCACTTTAATTTTCTGGGGATTGTAACCATTGGGGTTTTGCTCTTTTTAGAAGAAGTGTACCGAGTAAACCGCTGGCTCGTTTATCTATTCCTTTTTGGCTTTCTCGCCACCGAAGGATTGGTAACCTACAAAGGGTTTTCAACCATTGCAAACTATGCTGTTTTCAGCAGTTTTCACGAGTGGTTATGGGCATTTACTGCGCTTTTTTACTTCCCTGCAATAGGGTGGCTCATCGGTAGTTTTAAAATAAAATAAGGCAGAAAGTTTCATTTTTAGAATATAAATTCTACCTTTGCGCCTCATTTCGCCTTTTTAGGCATATCTTTTGATACGATAATAAAACGTTTAAAGTTAATAACAAAGTTTATGAATAAAACAAGAATTTGGTCTGTACTGCTAATGTTGTTGTTCACCACACCCTTCTTTGCTCAGAATAACGAACGCAAAAAGGTAGACGGTGTAGCAGCTGTGGTAGGTGATTATTTGATTTTGGAATC
This sequence comes from Capnocytophaga sp. HP1101, assembly GCF_054772415.1. NCBI lineage: Bacteria > Pseudomonadati > Bacteroidota > Flavobacteriia > Flavobacteriales > Flavobacteriaceae > Capnocytophaga > Capnocytophaga sp. HP1101. The sequence continues at coordinate 72,328 of NZ_BPUU01000017.1, read as the reverse complement.
GGATATTGATAAAGCGTATATTGATTTGCAACAACAAGAGGTAGACACGCGTGAAATCAACCGTTGCCAAATGCTCGGCAAATTGATGGAGGACAAGCTTTACGCCCACCAAGCCGTGCAAGATAGTGTGAAGCTCACCGATAGCGAAGTACGCGACCAAGTAAACCAACGCGTTGAGTTTTTGACCGCTCAATTGGGGGGTGACATCAAGAAACTATTGGAGTTCTACAAGAAAGACGACGAACAATCAATGCGCGATGAGCTTTTTAACCTCTTGAAGGTGAGTATGCTCGCACAGCGTATGAAACAGCAAATTATAAAAGATGTAGAGGTTACCCCTGAAGAAATACGCTCTTTCTTCAATGCTATTCCCGCTGATGAGCGTCCGCGTTTTGGCACTGAATTAGAAATTGCGCAAATAGTGGTGAACCCTGTAGCGCCTAAGAGTGCTGTACAAAAGGTCATCGATCAGCTCAACGATATTAAGAAAGATGTGGAAGAGAACGGTATGAGCTTCTCTACTAAAGCCATTCTCTACTCACAAGACCGCGCTACTGGCGGACAAGTGCTGACTTTCAACCGCAACTCTGCTTTTGATAAAGCTTTCAAGGACATAGCTTTCACCTTGCAAGAAGGCGAAATTTCTAAGCCTTTTGAATCCAGTTTTGGTTGGCATATTATCCAAATGGACAAAATTCGCGGTAAGGAAGTGAGTGTGCGCCACATCTTGTTGATGCCTGAAATTCCTGACGAAGCCTTGAATGAAGCCAAAGAAAAAATCGCTAAAATACGCGAGCGCATTGTAAACAAGGAGCTCACTTTTGACGAGGCAGCGCGCAACTTCTCCGATGAAAAAGAAACCCGCAACGATGGTGGTCAGCTTATTAATCCTGAAGACCTTTCTACACGTTTTGAGCTTACCCGTATAGAGCCTACGCTCTACGCTCGTATTTCAGATTTGAAAGACAATGAGGTATCAGTACCTTTCCTCGATGAAGATAGAACTGGTAAAAAGACCTATAAGATTTACCAAATCACCAATCGTATAGACGAGCACGAAGCCGATTTCGTTAAAGATTACGTAAAAATTCAAGATTTGGCACTGAAAGAAAAACAACTCAAAGCCATCAGCAAATGGATGAAAGAACACATTGAGAAAACTTATATTTCAGTTAATGGCGAATACAAGAACTGTAAGTTTGAGAATAACTGGCTTAAGAAGTAGCCCCCAACCCCGAAAGGGAGAGTTAAGTAAAAAGTTAAAAGTAGTGAGAAACAAGTTTTGTTTTTCACTATTTTTTTATTACTTTTGCCTCATCAATGTTTAGAACTTTCAGTATATGATTTCTGTTTATAAACTAAAGCCTAAGTTTCAACAGTTATTACACCCTATCTTGCTGTTTTTGCATCGCAAGAAAGTAACTGCTAATCAAATTACGATTGTCGCTATTTTGTTTTCATTAGGAATAGGGATACTCTTTTGGCAAGCCTCTGAATGTCGTTATTACTTCTTAGCCCTGCCTATAGGCTTGCTACTGCGTATGATTCTGAACGCTTTGGACGGAATGATGGCGCGCGGGTTCCAGCAAACTACCCGCTTAGGAGAAGTGCTGAACGAATTAGGCGATGTCGTGTCCGATGTATTCATTTTCTTCCCTTTGCTGAAATATCACCCTGAAAGTTTGTATTTAGTGGTTGCTTTCATTGTATTGAGCGTGCTCAACGAATTTGCTGGCGTAATGGGCAAAGTGTTAGGCGGTGAAAGGCGCTACGAGGGCCCTATGGGTAAAAGCGACCGTGCACTACTCATTGGTATTTATGGATTGTTGGCGTTTTTAGGTATCTCAATCACTCCTTATGCTACTATCATTTTCAGCATTGTCATTGCACTACTGCTACTCAGTACCTTTATCCGACTCAAAAAAGGACTCTATGCCCCACACTAACTCTCATAGTAAATTCGCCGATGTACCTCTCCGCATCAGGAGCTGGGTGTTCATTATTGCCGTGTTTGCAATGGCTGTTTATAATGAGCTCACAATGCGCGTGTTTATCTGTTGGGTGAGCTTTCAATCATTAAGAGAATTAGGCAAGCTCTTTTCTTTTGACAGGCACTATTTGCCTATAGCTATAGCCCTTCTACAAGGCGTTTTATTTTTCTTCTTACCTATTCACACACATTATTTATTAGAAGTTGTGATTATCCTAACTTTAGGAATATTCTATATTATCAAATACAAAACTCCCTATGTATTCCTCTCTTTGGCTATAGTGCTGTTCACTTATCCTCATTTAGCTTTCTTACATTCAGAAGTTAAAGGACTGCAATGGCTCATCTTTTTAGTGGTTACTACCGAACTCAACGATGTATTTCAATACTTATCGGGGAAGTGCTTTGGCAAACGAAAAATAATATCCAAGGTGAGTCCGAATAAGACTATTGCAGGTTGTATAGGCGGACTCTTGCTCACGCCTTTATTGAGCGTAGGTTTAGGCTATCTTCTCAATTTGCAAACTCCTTTCTATATCTATTTATTATTAGGATTGGCCATTAGCTTTTTTGGTTTTTGGGGCGATGTGTGTATCTCGTTTCTCAAGCGCAAAGCAGGCGCAAAGGATACGGGCAAGCTCATTCCTGGGCACGGCGGACTCTTAGATCGTATGGATAGCCTTTTGTTTAACAGTATATGGTTCTTTCTATGGATACACTGAAAAGATTTGAACGCTGCTTAATTCTCTCGGGCGGAGGTACCCGTTTTGCCCTTTACGGCGGTATGTATCAAGCCTTAACCGAGATAGACAAAACACCTTCCTTGCTCATAGCCACTTGCGGGGGAGCTTTTGCGGCTTTGGTTATCAATGCTTTTTCCACGTATAGTGAGCGCAAAGCCTATTTGCAATCCGAAGAGTTTTACTACTTTATCAAAAGTCTTTCTCTCACCCCCTATAGCAAACTGCATAGTATAGGGCTTTTGGCTCTTCAAAAGCGATATGACTCAAGGCGTGCTCCTTATATAGAAGATGTGTATCAGCGCTATTTAGTAAATATGCCACAAGAGTTGGACACACTCCTGCCAAGCATCGCCCAAGTGCGCTTCTCGCCTACCCTTCCTACTATTATCGTTGGAGCTAAAATGCTGTTCACTCCTGAGGATTGTAACACCCTCAGAGGTAAGCGCAAACTCTACCAAAAAGTACTTTTCACCGATGCACAAACCGCTGATATTATCAATGTAAATACCATTCAAATCACTTCAGAGAATTATAGACAATCAGCAGTTGATAAGAATATAATGCTACATACAGCAATGTCTATGCTCACCGCAGCCCGCATTTCAGTTTCGGATATGTACTATGTAGCTCCTGTGAATTTAGGAAGTAATACTTATGCGGGCGGAGCTATAGATTTAGTACCTATAGAATTGGCAACTGCCCTCTCACGAGAAGTCATACGAGAAGAAAAACAGCCTTATACCTCTACTGAAGAAGCTTTGGTACGCGCCGTTTTAGGTTTTAGTGGCAATGAACGTTTGGTTGAACTTACACAATATCCCGCTAAATGCATTGATACGCGTAATGCCACTACAGCATTAAAAGGTTTTTACTCTGAGAAATATATCGACTGGAAGCGATGGAGGATAGGCATTCACTTTCCAAAAGACTATGCACACTATCGCAAACAGATAGAAAGACAATGGGACTACGGTTATCAAACAACTATAAACGCTTTTAAACAATGAACGTATTTATCATAGGAGGGACTTCAGGCATAGGTTTAGCATTAGCAAAACATTATTACCAACAAGGTGAACACGTAGGCGTATGTGGCAGAGATTTGCAAAAACTCACTGACGAATCGCACTTTGACAAATACCAAGCCGATGTAACTGACAAGAGGCAACTGCAAACCGCTATACAGCAATTTGTAGGCGAAAGCACTTTATCTTTACTTATCAATTGTGCAGGGAGTTACGCTGAAGATGTAGCTGGTGAAATTACTTACGATGAAGCAGTTGCAATGTTGCAAACGAATATTATAGGAGCGGTAAACTGCTTGGAAGTAGGAAGAGAAGTGATGCGTAACACAGGCGGACAAATCGTACTACTCGCTTCTATTTCAGGGATTTTAGACTATACAGAGTCAAGCCTATACACCAAAACCAAGCGCAGTGTAATACAAGTCGCCGATGCCTATAGGCGTGCTTTGCAACCTTATAACATTCTGATTACCACTATTGCTCCAGGTTATGTCAATACCCAAAAACTGCGCGATCTCAACCACAACAATCTCTCCAAAAAACCTTTCCTCGTAACCGAAGCCCAAGCCGTAAGCGAAATCACACAAGCAATCGCCAAAAAGAAAGCACATCACCTATTCCCAAAGAAAATGAAATGGCTAATGCGCTTCCTATCGTGTATGCCGTCTTTTTTGCTTTCTAAGATAATGTACAAGAAAGCTCATTATATGAAGAATTAAAATTTATTAGCTATTTATTGTTGCTTTTGTCTTTAAAAATTGTACCTTTGCGGTATTAAAATATAAAACTGAAGAAATACAATGAATATCCAGCAACTTACCGACCTTACTACGCAGGTGCGTAGAGATATCCTCAGAATGGTTCACAAAGTAAATTCAGGACACCCAGGTGGCTCTTTGGGTTGTGCCGAATTTCTGGTGTGTTTGTATAACGAGGTATTGGACATCAAACTGCCTTTCACAATGGACGGCAAGAACGAGGACTTGTTCTTCCTCTCTAACGGGCATATTTCGCCTGTGTTCTACAGTGTATTGGCGCGTCGCGGGTTCTTCCCCGTGAGCGAAATGAACACTTTCCGTTTGCTCAATTCTCGTTTGCAGGGTCACCCTACCCCTTGCGAAGGTTTGGAAGGTGTGCGCGTAGCATCGGGGTCGTTAGGGCAAGGGCTCTCTGTAGCTATAGGAGCTGCCTTGGCTAAAAAACTCAACGGCGATACCCACCTTGTATATACCCTCCACGGCGATGGTGAATTGCAAGAAGGACAGATATGGGAAGCCGCAATGTACGCAGGAGGCAAGGGCGTAGATAACCTCATCGCTACCGTAGATTACAACCACAAACAGATTGACGGTCCTACCGATAAAGTGTTATCTCTTGGTAATTTGCGTGCCAAATGGGAAGCTTTTGGTTGGCAAGTCATCGATATTGAAAAAGGTAACGACATAGCGTCTATCTTAAAAGGATTGGCAGATGCCAAAGCTCTCACAGGCAAAGGTAAACCTGTGTGCATTCTCCTACATACCGAAATGGGTAATGGGGTAGACTTTATGATGGGTACGCACGCTTGGCACGGCAAAGCTCCTAACGATGAGCAATTAGCCAAAGGATTAGCACAAAATCCTGAAACATTGGGAGACTATTAAATTATGAATTACTAATTTAGGAATTAATATTTATGGCTGAGATTACTGAAAGATTGGCTGATAGTGAAGAAAAAGAAGAGCTATTAGCCTTAAAAGAAAAGGCAATTGGCCTGCTAAAGGAAAATAATTTCGCTTGTGATGAAAGCAATCCTAAAGAAGTAGCTACTTCAATACGGCATTTTATCGATGCTTATAAAGAGCAAAAAGTTACTGCTAATACTTTGGACTATGACAAAGTAGATTTAGCTTATGGTTTGGGAGAATTATTTGCTAATGCAGTAATGAAGCAATATCAATGGGAGTATTTTCATCTTGATAAAGGTAATGATGTCGCGGGATTTGCTGTAGTACGTCCAGACAAAAAGTGGTATATCTTTGTACATCACTATCTTTATGACTTACTTTTTGACAAAGAAAAGGAAAACAACCTATTGTTGAATTTCAATATGCTTGAAGCAAGTGTGTTAAAACCTTATGAAAAACCTCATATTACATATATGGGGTTGAGTTAAGAATTATAAAAAGAGCAAATCAGCTTATCGCTACTAAGGTAGAGGAAAGTCTGGACACCACAGAGCATCATAGCGGGTAACGCCCGTCCGCCGCAAGGCGAGGACTAGTGCAACAGAAAGAATGTATGGGTAATGCCATAGTGAAATCAGGTAAACTCTATGAGGTGCAACGCCACGTAAACCAGCGTTTGAGGGCTGCTCGCCCAATGTTGGAGGGTAGGCGGTTAGAGCTAATGAGCAATCATTAACCGAGATAAATGATAAGCACCTGCTTACAAGAGTAGGTACAGAATCCGGCTTATGATTTGCTCTTTTTTATATCACAACAAGAGGGCTGTCCCGTACAGGACAGCCCTCTTGTTGTTTCAATTCTGTAATATCGTTTATCGCTCTCCTTTAAGCGACCAACCGGTTTTGAGTCCAATAATAAAATATACTAACAGCAATTCACCTGTAGCTAAAAGTATATCACCTGGCACACGTAACCAGCGTATGGTTTGCATTAGTTCTGTTTGCATAAACTCCTCAGAGCGTGCCGACCAATAACCGTTTTGTATGGCTTCTACCGCTTGCATAATGCCAATAGGCAACACACTTATCACAAGCATTGTCATCAGTCCGATGTTGATGAGCCAAAATGCCCAACCGAGCAACTTATCGTTCCAATGACGATCAGGGTATAAACCGCGTAATACGAACAAGATGAGACCTATACCCAATATACCATATACCCCAAAGAGGGCAGCGTGACCGTGCACAGCAGTAGTGTTAAGCCCTTGTACATAGTACAAAGCAATAGGAGGATTGATAGCAAAACCAAAAATACCCGCCCCTAAGAAATTCCAAAAACACATCGCTATAAAGCAATAGATAGGCCATTTGTAGGCTTTAATCCATTCAGTAGATTTAGAAATCTTGTAGTTGTGGTAGGCTTCAAAACCTATCAGCACTAAGGGCACTATCTCCAAAGCACTAAAAGTAGCTCCTAAAGCCAATACACCCGTAGGGGTTGCACTAAAATACAAGTGGTGGAACGTACCGAGTATACCTCCTGCCAAGAAGATAATAGTAGAGAACAATACTGATGCACTCGCTACTTTGATGCGTAACAAGCCCATACGCGAGAACAAGAAAGCAGCCACTACAGTAGCAAATACTTCAAAGAAGCCTTCTACCCAAAGATGCACTACCCACCAACGCCAATATTCGGCAATAGCCATATGGGTTTGGCGTCCGTACATCAAGCCTGCTCCATAAAAGGCGGCTATAGCTACCGAAGCTAATACAAAAAGCAATAGCAAATGGCGGTTCTCATCTTTTCTGCGCAAAGCAGGCAAGAGGGCTCTTACCATTAAGAATAACCATAAGAACAAACCTACCAGCAATAGTATCTGCCAAAAACGTCCTAACTCTATGTATTCATACCCTTGATGACCAAAGTAGAAGTTTTCTACCAATCCTAATTTTTGCATCACGCCAAACCATTGTCCTGCCAAAGAACCTAACACTACTATCAATAGGGCAATAAAGAGGATATTGACCCCTAACTTTTGATATTTAGGTTCGTGTCCCGATACAGCTGGTGCAATATAAAGCCCTGTAGCCAACCACGAAGTAGCAATCCAGAAAATAGCCAACTGCACGTGCCAGCTGCGCGAAATAGCCTGTGGCAATATCATATCAAGCGGAATACCAAAAAATCCTTCGCCTTCTACTCCATAGTGCGCTGTAATCACTCCCGCAAGCATTTGTACTAAAATGAGCAATGAAACAATCCAAATGTATTTAAGGGTTGCTTTCATCGAAGGAGTTGGTTTCATACCGCGCATTGGGTCGGTAGTAGGGAGGTGTTCACTCTCCTCCTCTTCCTTGTTGCTGGCGTGGTAATACACCAAAAGTCCTACTCCAAAAAGCAACATTAGCACGCTGAAACCTGACCACATCTGTAATGAAGTAGACGGGTGATTGCCAATTACGGGGTCGTAAGGCCAGTTGTTCGTATAAGTAACATCGTCATTAGGACGGTTGGTACTACATACCCACGTTGTCCAAGTGAAAAACGCATTCATCTGTTGCATACGCACTGAGTCTTTAATAGCGTTCTTTGGGATAGCGTAATGACTGCGCGTTTCATTAAGCGATGGGTCATTCATAAAGAGCTTGGTGTAATATGCCGCCAACTCTTTAGCCACTTGGGCGCGTTCTGGTGAGAAGGTAATTACACCTGTCTCTTGATTAAAAGTGTTGGTGCGCAACTCTTTGCGCAACTGCACTTGGTACTTTGCTTGCTCTTCTTCAGGCAGGTCTTTGTATACCTTACCGTCTTTCTGTGCAAAAAGTGCCAAAAGCATTTCCGATTCGCGGTGCAGATAATCAGCATTCCAGTCGGGTGCAATGTAAGCACCGTGCCCCCAAATACTGCCTACCGTCTGTCCGCCTATCGACTGCCATACGTTCTGACCGTCTTTGATATCTTGCCCCTCATAGAGCACTTCCCCTTCAGTAGTTACTATCTTTTCAGGGAAAGGTGGCGTAGTACGGTATATCTCCACACCGTAAAAAATAAGCACGAGGAATGAGGCAGCTACCGTTGCCCCAAGCCAAATCCATAATTTCTTTGCTGTCATAAATAAATCTATTAGTGTTTTATGTTTCTGGGTGTAAATATATAAAAGACTTTTTTATCTCCTATATCCTTCGTACTATTTTTTTATTGTTAATTTTTAATTCTACCACTAAAAAAATAGGTTATCTGTTGAAAATCAACAGATAACCTATCTCATTTTTTTATAACTTTTTCCGCGCTACGTTATTGTTATTTTATCAAATGCTGAATAGTTTTCACCACGCCAGCCTCATTATTGTCGTGCTCAGTCACATAATTAGCAACAGCCTTCAAAGCCTCTTGAGCGTTTTTCATCGCATAACTCATCTCAGCGGTTTGTATCATTTCCACATCGTTCATATGGTCACCAAAAACTACGGTTTCTGATGGTAAGATACCCAATTTCTCTTGCAGATGCCGTACTGCTACCCCCTTGTTTACATCGCTTCGAGTGATGTCAAGCCATATTTCACCCGAAACCACCACATTAAAATCATTCTCATATTTTTTCAAAAGAGGATAACTGTTAATCCTCGAAATACCTTCGTCACAAATAGTTATTTTAAAAATATCATCATTCACTTCCGAAAAGTCTTTCACCTTTGTATGAGCAGGATAATGCCTGGCTATTTCGTCAAAAATAGTAACGCTATCCGTCTTGATATAGGCATATTCTCTTCCGCAAAGTGCTACCCCTATTTGTTCAATATCCTCACAAGTTTCCAATATAGGGCAAATGCCCTTAGGACTCAACGGATTTTCAAAAAGCGTCTCCCCTTTATAGATGAGCGAAGCACCGTTATCAGGAGCAAAAGCTATCTCATCTTTGATAGGTGCAAAAAGCTCGTGCAAACTCTGTATTTGTCGCCCACTCGCCACACAAAACTGAATTCCACGAGATTGCATTTGTTTAAAAACTCCCCAAAAACTCTCTGGCACTTCTTTTTGATTATTTACCAAAGTACCATCAATATCCGTTACAATAAGTTTTATCATACGTTCTAATTTTTGGCAAATATACAAAATTATTCACACATAGCGTTCAAATATTATGCTAATTCAGCACACCTTCTTATCTCCTTTCTTTTTTCTTCGTCTCAAAACCCTATTTTCGGCATCATTGGCATTATTGTATTATGGTATTAATCAATTATTTACATACCCTTTGTATAACAATCGTCCAAGATTCGTATAAGCTTCCTATAAGCTTTGTATAAGCTAACCATACCCATTTTACCTTTTAATTTTTAACTTCCACCTAAATCACCTCTTCCGAACCCCTCCGTTTTCTTCCGAACTCTCCACCCCTCTCACCTGTCCGACTCGTCTAACTCGTCTGAATTTTCCAATATCACAACTTTTTCAAAGTTTTTAATCACCCGTCGTGCTACGACCTTTGTCAAAGTTCATCATCAGTATTATTGGCATTTCTGGTATTATTGGTATTATTGGCATTTTTTTTTGTCATTCATCATTCGTAATTCATAATTATTTTGTAATTTTGCATCTTGAAAACTATGAAAAGACAATCGCTACATACACGCATTTTCGCCTTTCTGCTACTCTTTTGTATGCTGAAGGTAGCTTTTCCAGTGGGTGAATTCTTCCATAATCACCACACTCAAGAAGAGTTATGCACCATAGCTACCGGCGATACTTGTCATCACGACTCTCACCTTTCGGCGGTAGATACGCATCACGATTGTATCTTTTTGCAGTTACACCAGTTTTTCGCTCCTTCATTTTTTACCTATCAATTCTTAGAACAAAATGTAGTAGCAGTATTCTTCTTTATCGAAAAAGGCATTCCTCAAACTGCCTTTGCTATCTTTTCAAGAGGTCCGCCAGTTAATTTAGTAGTTAGTCGTTAGCTGTTAGTCGTCAGAACTAACGACACTTTACTAAGGACTAAAGACTGACGACTAAGGACTAATTTATTAATTTTATGCAAAAGATATTCAGTCTTCTGCTGCTCAGTTGTGCCTTTTCTCTATATGCACAAGAAAGCCTGCAATTGCAGATTGAAGACACTCAACACCTACCCTTAGGCAATGCAGTGGTGCATTTCGTCGGAAAGCACTTCGTAAGCGATGCCGAAGGGAAGGTAACGGTTAAAAAGCTCAGCAAGGGCTCTTATCCCATTAAAGTAACCTATCTCGGCTATCACGATTATGAAGCAACGGTTGCCATTCCTCACCCACAGCCTCTTGTGATTGTGATGAAGGAAACAGCCACCCAACTCAAAGAAACCACTCTTGTGAGTACATATGTACGCCCACATAATCCTGTAAAAACAGTAGCCGTGATAGGCAAAACTGAAATACAAGAAAACTCAGGTAACGAACTGGCTAAAGTGCTTAGTAGCGCTGCTGGCGTATCAATGATACAAACAGGGGCAACCATCGCCAAACCCGTAATACACGGATTGCACAGCAACCGCATCCTGATTCTCAACAACGAAGTACGCCAAGAAGGACAACAATGGGGTGCCGACCACGCTCCTGAAATCGACCCTGCTGTAGCCGACCAAATAACAGTGATAAAAGGAGCTGAAGCCGTGCGCTATGGCGCTGATGCCTTAGGAGGTGTTATTGTTATTTCTCCTAACCGATTGCCTTATGACGACGGACTACACGGTGAACTCTCACCCTCGTTTGCTTCTAACGGACGTAAATCCGCTACCTCTCTGAAGTTAGAGAGTTCAGTATTTGGGATACCCTCGTGGGCGTGGCGCATACAAGGAACATTAAAACGTTCAGGCGACATTAGTACGGCTAATTATCTACTGAACAACACCGCAACTCGCGAAGGCAACTTCTCAATAGCAACCGGCGTTCAGAAGGATAAAGGCAGTGCCGAAGTGTTCTACAGTAGGTATGAGAATGAGAGTAGTGTGTTCTACGGTTCACATATTGGCAATCTAGACGATTTACTCGCTCGATTTGAAATAGGTCGCCCACTCACCACTTATCCATTTTCGTACAGCATCAACGCTCCTAAACAAAAGGTAGTGCACCACTTGCTGAAAGGAAAGGCGTTCTATCTCTTGCCTTTCGGCGGTAAACTCACGGCACAATACGCTTTCCAGAAAGATATACGTCAGGAGTTTAGTGTGCGCCGTATGGATAGAACCCGTATCCCTGCCCTAAATATGGAGCTCACCACACACTCTCTCGATGTATATTGGGAAAACAGCTATGGCTACGGCAATTGGCATAGTATGGTAGGTGGTAGTTTCGGCAAGCAGGATAACTACAACCAACCGGGCACAGGGGTAGTACCTGTAATCCCTAACTTTGCCTCGCTTAGCTATGGTGCTTTTGGTATACAACGTTATGATTACCAAAAGTGGCTTGCTGAGGTAGGACTTAGGTACGACTACAAATACCTCAATGCCGATGGCTATGATATGTACTCACAACGTTATGGAGGTGAACATCAGTTTCACAATATCACTTATAGTGCAGGGATGTTATACCGTTGTCATAGATGGATAGACCTTAGCACCAATGTAGGAGTAGCGTGGCGTGCCCCTCACGTAAACGAGCTGTATAGCAGCGGGCTACACCACGGAGCGGGTACTTATGACTTGGGTGATGAGACGTTGCAGTCCGAAACGGGCATCAAGTGGCTTACCAGCTTTGCTTACAAGCACCCTAAGTTATCGCTTAATGTAGATATGTACCTGCAATGGATAAAAAACTATATCTACGATTACCCTACAGGCGAAGTACGCACTCTATTTTCGGGCGTATACCCTATCTTTCAGTACACTCAAGCGGATGCTTTCTTTAGAGGGGTAGACCTTGAGGCAAGATTGCCACTGATAAAATGGTATCGCCTAAGCGACCACGAACTAAGTTATGAGCTAAAAAGTTCTGTAGTCTTTGCTAACGAGATGCAAACCAAGCGTTACTTTCCTTTTATACCTGCTCCGCGTGTGAGTCAGCAGTTAAAATGGAACGTAGACCGCAATGGACGGTTGCTAAGAAACTTTTCTGTGGGTATAGGGCATATCTTTGTAGCCAAACAAACCCGCTTTGAGCCTTCTCAGGAGTTAGTTTCCACCACCCCCGATGCCTATCACCTTTTTGAGGCAAGCGTAGGAGGTACTCTCAATATAGGTAAACGTCAAACCCTTACTGTAAGGCTCTCTGCTGAGAACCTTTTTAACACCGAATACAAGGAATACACCAATCGCTTTAGATATTACGCACACGATTTGGGTAGAAATGTATTCGTAAGATTGAGTTATAATTTTTAATTTTTATTATGAAAAGAATCACATCATTTATAGGTGGCATAGTAGCTGGACTGCTATCCACTATCTTGTTCTTTTCTTGTTCAAAAGACAAGAACGACACCCCTATAACCTCTAATATCGCTGCTCCTAAAATTGAAAATATTGAACTGGGGCACGACAATACTAAAACTGCTGAAATAGGTAATGATTTGCACTTTGAGGCGACCATTACAGCCGAAGCTACTATCAAGGAAATCAAACTATTAATCACTTATAGCCAAGGATCTTCCTCTTTCAAAGTGGAAGAAAACTTTACTAAATCAATAGGTTTAAAAGGCTATAATATTCATCAGCATTTTGATATTCCTACCGATGCCGCTGAAGGTAACTACAATTTCTTGCTAAAAGTAACTGATACAAGCGGACAAACAGTTGAATTAAAAGATGTAGTAAAAGTTACTAAAGCAATTGACTTAACCGAAGACAATAGCTTACCCCTCAGCACCTTGCAGTTAGGTGTACTCAACCAATGTATCGCAATGCCTCGTGCTGATTTTATTGCTAAATTAGGTAGTATAGCACACGAATGGACAGATGAAGACGAAATAGAATTAGTGTACTACGCTACTAAAAAAGAGAGTCCTTTTGAGTTGTACAAAGTAACCGTCACCTTTGAAAATGTAGCTGATTTAAGCACTCCCCTACCCTACAAACCTTATGATGGAGTAGCTAAAATAACGGTTGTACCCGTAAATACCCAAAAGGAAGTTGCCGTAAATACTGATGCCTCAAATGTACTTCATTATTTTGAGCATTACATAAATTCTTTTCAGCAAAAACCTCTGAAATATATCCGTAAAAACACTGATATAGGTTACGAGTACAATCAATTCACTCAAGAAGAGTTTTACACTTCACTGCCTAATAAAAACATTGAGGCTGATGCTATCATCTTGTGGAATAAAAACCCTAAAGCTCTTGCCAAAGATAGTAGCAAAGAGAAAAACACTCCTATAGTGGAACTCTCTCATTTCTACGAAACTCATACTTACCAACTCTCTTTGGAGTTCAACGCTCCTAAAGATTTTTCCTACAATATTAAATTTTAACAACAAACATTATCAAAACGATGAAAAAAATATTAAACACATTAAAATCAATGCTTAGTGTAGCTTTATTAGCTACTATTTTAGTAGGTTGCAGCAAGGACAGCGCAACACCCAAACCTCCTACCAATGAAAAAGAAGACAAAGGTCACGAAGAGCCTTCTCGCGTAGAATTTACCATTCGCCAAGGACACTTGCACGGTGTTAAATTTCACGGTAACCCCGAAAGTATCATTGCCCCTGTGCAGCAATTCAAATTTGAATTAGACGAAGCCTCAAAAAACTGGGTTCGTAAGGATATGAATGGTAAAATTCTTACTGAAAATGCACCTGTTATAATGATTGAAGGTGCCTATTATGCTATGGAAATAGTATACTACAACAGTAATGGCAAACGCATTAACAGTGAGTTTACCACCAAAGAAATGCTCCCTATTCATCAACACTTCTTTGAAGTAGATCAATACACTGATGTGAAGGCTAATAAAGTAGAAAAAGATACTGACAACTTGTTAGACTACACCTATCGCGATACTGATCCTGAAAACGTTGCTGTAGGAGACTTCGTCAATCCAAAAGGTAGTACCCTCAAATCTGAACTTACTAACAATCCATTAGGTCTCAAAGGCTACTTTGCTCCTAAAATAGCTTATATCAAATTCAATTTGCAGATAAGCTTATTTCATGTGATTAGAGGAATAAAAAACGTGAATAACCAAGCTGGTCAATTCTATCCTTTTAATAAACCAGGCGATGAATTACTTGCGCGGAGTACTACCGATTTCTCTCAAAAAATACCTGTCTATGTAATTACTAAAACTCCTGGAGGAGGTACTGAGGATGCCAACCGCTTCTACCAAGAAGTAGCCGATTACTACAAAATCACTCCCGAGAGAGTAAAAGAACTGATAAACGAAGCTCGTAAAAATCAAGAAAACAGCAGTTATTGGATGTAGTATATAAAAGCTGTTAAGCCTCCTCGCTTAACAGCTTTTATATCTCCTCAAAATAAAGTAGTTACCTACTTACCTCTTATCTCTTACCTCTTACCTAACAAAAAAAACTTGCAGATTCAAATATTTGTTGTAATTTAGCCGAAATTTTTGAACTGTATTAACAACTAAACAACCTATAACTATGGGAAAAGGATTTTTCAAGGTGCCTACACCTACCAATGAACCCGTAAAAAGCTATGCTCCAGGCTCTGCCGAACGCGAGGCTGTACTACAAGCCTATAAAGAATTGTGGAATTCTCCAATAGATGCTCCGCTCTACATAGGTGGAGAAGCTGTACGCACTGGTAACACAGGTGAAATGCATTCTCCTCACGACCACAAACACTCTTTGGGCGTGTATCACAAAGCTAATAAAGAACACGTGCAACAAGCCATTGAAGCGGCTCTCAAAGCACGATCTCAGTGGGCTTCCCTTGCGTGGGAAGAACGCGCCGCTATCTTCTTAAAAGCAGCCGACCTTATTGCCGGTCCCTACCGCGCTAAAATGAACGCTGCCACTATGATTGCCCAATCTAAAACCGTGCATCAAGCTGAAATCGATTCAGCTTGTGAGCTCATCGACTTTTTACGCTTCAATGTGCAGTTTATGGCGAATATATATAGCGACCAACCCAACTCTTCCGAAGGCGTGTGGAACCGTGTAGAATACCGTCCGCTTGAGGGGTTTGTGTATGCCGTTACGCCTTTTAACTTTACCGCTATTTCGGGCAACCTTCCTACCAGTGCTGCTCTTATGGGGAATGTAGTGGTGTGGAAACCCAGTACCTCGCAAATCTTCTCTGCCGAAATGATTGTAGAAGTACTTAAAAAAGCTGGACTCCCCGATGGCGTGATTAACGTCCTCCACGGCGATGCGGGTATGATTACCGATACCGTATTAGCAAGCCGTGATTTTGCGGGTATCCACTTCACAGGTTCTACTGGTGTATTCCAAGATATATGGAAGAAAATAGGCAACAATATTCACCATTATAGAACCTATCCTAAAATTGTAGGCGAAACGGGGGGTAAAGACTTTATCATCGCGCACCCAAGCGCTTGCCCTAAACAAGTTGCTACTGCTATCACTCGTGGAGCTTTTGAATACCAAGGACAAAAGTGTAGTGCCGCCTCTCGTGTATACTTGCCTAAATCTAAAGCTGAGGAAATTTTAGCCTTGGTAAAACAAGATGTCCTTTCTTTCAAAATGGGCTCTCCTGAAAACTTTGAAAACTTCATTACAGCAGTCATCCACGAAAGCTCTTTTGATAAATTGGTAAGCTATATTGAACAAGCTAAAAAAGACAAAGATGCCCAGATATTTGTAGGTGGTGGTTACGATAAGAGCAAAGGTTATTTCATCGAACCTACAGTAATTGTAACTACCAATCCGCATTACACCACTATGGAAACTGAACTTTTTGGTCCTGTGGTAACTGTATATGTATATGAGGACGATGAGTGGAGTAAAACCTTGCATTTAGTAGATGAAACTTCAGAGTATGCCCTTACAGGGGCTGTGTTTGGCACTTGCCGCTATGCGTTAGACGAAGCGGTCAAAGTACTCGAAAACGCTGCAGGTAACTTCTATATCAACGACAAGCCTACGGGTGCTGTAGTAGGACAACAACCTTTTGGAGGGGCTCGCTCCTCAGGTACGAACGATAAGGCAGGTTCTGCCCAAAACTTATTGCGCTGGGTATCCCCTCGCCTTATTAAAGAAACCTTTGTACCCCCTGTGGATTACAGATACCCTTTCTTAAACAAGTAATAAATAATAAAGAATCTAATCATTAATCATTAACAATTAAACATTAAAATGGACTGGTTTATTAATTTAATGACCAATCACGAAAGTGTAGCCTATACTGTCATCGTGTACAGTATAGTAATTGCCATAGGGGTAGCCTTAGGTAAAATAAAAGTATTCGGTATCTCCTTTGGCATTGCGTGGGTGCTATTTGCAGGTATTGCAATGGCTGAATTAGGATTCACTGTTAACCCACATATTCAACATTTTGTAAAAGAGTTCGGACTGATCTTGTTTGTCTATACTATAGGGTTGCAAGTAGGACCTGGCTTTTTTGCTTCCTTCCAAAAAGAAGGTATTAAACTCAATCTCTTGGCTTTGCTCTCCATTGTGAGTTGCGTGGCAACTGTAATTGCTATTCACTACATCACCCAAACCGATATGGGTACTCTTGTAGGAATTATGTCAGGAGCAGTAACCAATACACCTGGATTAGGAGCCGCTCAAGCTACATTGGAAGACGTATTCACCGGCGACCCTGCTACAATGCCTACTCTATCTACTGCTTATGCCGTAGCTTACCCATTTGGGGTATTGGGAATTATCTTAGTAATGTTAGGACTCAAAGCCTTCCTGAAAGTAAATGTAGATGCCGAAAAGCGCTTAAACGCTGTACGTCATTCCAAAGATCAAGTGGTAATCAATCGCTTTGCTATCAAAGTTACTAATCCAGCTCTTTTTGGTAAAAAATTGAGTGTAATCAAACAAACTCTCGACTTTGATTTTACTATTTCACGTATGTGCCGAAAAGGTGAAATACTATTGGCTAGTGCCGATACATTGATAGAAGAAGGCGATATTGTGCTGATAGTTGCTAACCAAAAGGAAAACGAGAAATTCCTCACTCTTATAGGAGAAAGTGTTTCTATTTTAGAGTATTTCCCCGATGAAAAAGATATGCGCTATATTTCACGTCGCATTAATGTAACTCAGCGCGCTATTTTTACTAAAACTCTTGCCGAACTCAACGTGCGTAAGCGCTTTGGGGTAACCATTACTCGCGTATATCGCGCAGGTATTGAATTTGTACCCGCTGCCGATACTAAATTGCA
Organism: Capnocytophaga sp. HP1101; assembly: GCF_054772415.1. Lineage (NCBI taxonomy): Bacteria > Pseudomonadati > Bacteroidota > Flavobacteriia > Flavobacteriales > Flavobacteriaceae > Capnocytophaga > Capnocytophaga sp. HP1101. The sequence goes on along the minus strand of NZ_BPUU01000017.1, from coordinate 54,604 downwards.
GTTTGGTGATACCATTACGGTAATAGGCGATGAAGCCCATATACAACAAGTAAGCAAAGAGTTTGGTAATTCTAAACGCCGTATGCAAACACCTCACATTGCAGAACTGTTTATGGGCATCACTCTTGGCGTATTATTGGGTAGCATTCCTTTTGCTATACCTGGCATTCCTGTGCCTGTGAAATTAGGATTGGCAGGAGGACCTCTGATTGTAGCCATACTCATCAGCCGTTATGGTGGCAAATTATCAGTAACTCATTATGTATCGCAAAGTGCTAACCTGATGGTGCGTGAGATAGGTATCGTGCTCTTCCTTGCTAGCGTGGGCTTAGACGCAGGAGCTACATTTGTAGAAACGATTTTGCACGGTCAAGGCTTATATTGGATGGGATTAGGTGCTCTAATCACTCTTATACCACTTATTATCACATCATTAGTAGCCCGCTTTAGAGCAAAATTAGATTATTTGGGTATTTGCGGTCTACTTTCAGGGGCTTCAACTGACCCTCCCGCTTTGGCTTTTGCTAACGATATGTCTAACTCCGAAATTCCTGCACTTACATATGCTAGTGTATATCCGCTTACCACGTTTATGCGAATAATGGTCGCACAACTATTGATTGTCTTTTTTGTGTGATGTTTCAAAAAAAGTTGTACTTTTGCCCTCTCAAAAATAAAAAAAATATTATGTTTGGAAATATGATGGATATGATGGGCAAACTGCAAGAAATCAAAGAGAAAACTGATCAAGCAAAAGCACAACTCAACAATGTATTCTTGGAGGAAACGTCTGCTGATGGGAGTGTGAGAGTAATCATCACTGCCAACAGAGAAATTAAATCTATTAGTATTAACGATGCACTTTTGCAAGACAAAGAAGCCTTAGAGGACTATCTAATTCTCACCCTCAACAAAGCCATTGCCAAAGCGACCGAAAAGAATGAAGCTACCTTGGCTGAAGTGGCTAAACAAGGGCTTCCGTTTAACTTTTAAAAACACTAAATCTATGGGTAAAATAATAGCTATTGCAAACCAAAAAGGAGGCGTAGGCAAAACCACTACCTCCGTGAACTTAGCCGCCTCATTAGGCGTGCTTGAGAAAAAAGTATTACTCATTGATGCCGACCCTCAAGCAAATGCTACTTCTGGCTTAGGTATTGATGTAGATTCTATCGAACACGGTACCTATGAGCTCTTAGAGCACGCTATGGAAGCTAAGGATATGATCGTGCACACCAGCTCTCCTAACCTTGATCTCATCGCTGCTCACATTAACTTGGTGGCTATCGAAATTGAATTGGTCGACAAAGAACAACGCGAGTTTATGCTCAAAAAAGCCATAGCTTCTATAAAAGATCAGTACGACTATATTTTGATAGACTGTGCTCCTTCTTTAGGGCTCATTACCTTGAACGCCCTTACTGCAGCCAACTCGGTGATCGTACCTATCCAATGTGAGTATTTCGCTCTCGAAGGATTGGGCAAATTGCTGAATACTATTAAGAGCGTACAGAAAACTTTCAACCCCAATTTGGATATCGAAGGCCTTTTGCTCACTATGTACGATGCCCGCTTGCGCCTATCTAACCAAGTGGTAGAAGAAGTCCAAAAACACTTTAGCGATATGGTATTCAAAACTATCATCCAGCGCAACGTGCGCCTCAGCGAAGCTCCAAGCTTCGGCGAAACAATCATCAATTACGATGCGACAAGCAAAGGCGCTACCAATCACATCAACTTAGCTCAAGAGATTATTGATAAAAATAAAACAGTGTAAATGACAAAACCTGCAAAAAAACAATCCTTAGGGAGAGGTATTTCTGCTATTTTCGGCAATAGTCCTGAAGTGGCTATCAATTCTATCAAAGATAAAAATGCTGATAAAATTGTAGGAAATATCATTGAATTAGAACTCGACCTAATCGAAACGAACCCTTTCCAGCCCCGTACCTCTTTTAACGAAGAAGAACTGCAAGGGCTCGCCTCGTCTATTGAGGAACTGGGGGTAGTACAACCTATCACCGTGCGCAAACTCAATGGAGAAAACAAATACCAACTCATCTCGGGCGAACGCCGTTTTCGGGCTTCCAAATTGGCGGGTCTAAAAACAATTCCTGCCTATATCCGCATTGCCGACGACAACGAGTCGCTCACTATGGCTTTGGTAGAGAACATTCAGCGTCAGGACTTAGATCCTATTGAAATTGCGCTTTCTTACCAACAACTCATTGAGCAGGTGAACCTCACTCAAGACCAAATGAGCAAACGCGTGGGTAAAAAACGCTCTACTATCACCAACTACTTGCGATTGCTAAAGCTCGCTCCTATCATCCAAACCGGCATACGCGACGGCTTTATCTCTATGGGGCACGGCCGCGCGATCATCGCTATTGAAGACCCTGAACAACAAGCTGAAGTGTATCAACGCATCATTTCAGAGAATCTATCTGTACGCGATACCGAAGAGCTCGTGCGCCGTTTGCAAAACCCCGAAACTCCTACCAATGTGGTGAGCATTCAGTTGCCTAAAAGCAGTAACAAAAGCGAAGTGCCTACCTATATCCGTGAGAATATGAGTAGCTTCAATCACTTTTTTGGCACTAAAGTTGCCGTAAAAATGGGCAAAGATGGCAAAGGTAGCCTGACCATCCCTTTCAGTTCAGAGGAAGATTTCAAACGCATTCAAAGTTTATTACACAAAAAAGATGAATAGAGCCATTGTTTTGATAATAATGCTCCTGCTGGGAGTGGGGAGTTCGTATGCACAAACCGACAACGAGGAAGTGGTAGAAGTACCCTCCGACTCTATGCAGGTGGCTGTTATGCAAGACAATATGCGAAAAGTCCCTTGGAATACCGACCCGCTCTCGCCTGCCAAAGCTGCTTTTTACTCAGCGGTAGTGCCTGGTTTGGGTCAAATATACAACAAAAGTTATTGGAAAGTGCCTTTGGTCTATGCGGCCATAGGCACTCCTATCTATTTTTACGTGCGCAACTCAAAAGAGTACGACCGCTACCTCACCGCCTACAAACGCCGTCAGCAAGGTTTTACTGACGATGAGTTCTACGGTGATAGAGCCGACGGCCAACCCCGCCTCAGCACCGATGGATTGCGCCGTGGCATACAGTTCTACCGCCGTAACAAAGAACTTTCCATCCTCATAGGGGTAGGCTTGTACGCCCTCAACATCATCGAAGCCAATGTAGATGCCCACCTCAAGCAATTCAATGTTGATGAACGCCTCACCGTTGAGCCATTCATCCAGCACGACTTTCTCACACACCCCCAGTTTGGGCTTACCCTTACATATAAATCTAAGAAATAATAATGAATAAAGAAACCTTATTAGAAACCTTGCGCCACATCGTTGGCGCTAAGTACGTTATTACTGATCCTTCCAAAACCGAACGTTACCGAACTGGCTACCGTTTCGGTATAGGAAATGCGATTGCCGTGGTGCGTCCCGCTACTTTGTGGGAACAATGGCAAGTACTCGAAGCCTGCGTCAATGCCGATGTCATCGTGATTTCGCAAGCTGCCAACACGGGCATCACTGGGGGCTCTAACCCCTTTGGCAATGATTACGACCGCGAGGTGGTGATCATCAACACGATGCGCAACGACAATATCCAGCTCATCCTCGATGCCAAACAAGCCGTATGCCTCACTGGCGCTACCCTCAACCACTTGGAACAAGAACTCAAACCTCACGGACGCGAACCGCACTCAGTCATTGGCTCTTCGTGCATTGGGGCTTCAGTCATTGGGGGCGTGTGCAACAACTCTGGAGGGTCTTTAGTACAACGCGGCCCTGCCTACACTGAAATGGCGCTCTTCGCCCAACGCAATGCTGAGGGCAAATTAGAGCTCATCAACCACTTGGGCATCGACTTAGGGACTACCCCTCAAGAAATCCTCACCAACTTGCAAGAGGGTAAATATCAAGCTAAAGACATTCACGCTACAGGCAAAAAAGGGCACGACCACGACTATTGCAACCACGTGCGCGAAATCAATGCCGATACTCCTGCCCGCTTCAATGCCGACCCTGCTCGTTTGTACGAGACTTCAGGAAGTGCAGGGCGCTTGGGCGTGTTTGCCGTGCGCGTAGACACCTTCCCTGCCGAAAAACACACCGCTGTGTTCTATATAGGCACCAACGATACAGCTGTACTCACCAAGTTGCGCCGCGATATGCTTGGCACCTTTGAGGAAATTCCTATCTCGGGCGAGTACATCCACCGCACGGCTTTTGATATTGCTGCCAAGTACGGCAAAGATACTTTTTGGTATATCAAAAATGTAGGCACTGAGTACCTCCCCCGCCTATTTGCAATGAAAGCGTGGGGCGACCGTGTGGCTAAGAAATTGCCTTTTATGCCCAATCACTTCAGCGAAAAATTCTTGCAATTCACCTCTAAGCTAATGCCTCAGCACTTGCCTAAAATATTGTGGGACTACCGCAACCAGTACGAACACCACCTCATCTTAAAGATGGGAGGCAAGGGCGTGGAAGAAGCCCGCGAGTACCTCAAAAAAGAATTTGCTGATAGTAGCAAAGGCGCTTATATTGAGTGTGATGCCAAACTGGCTCAAGCGGCTATGCTCTTGCGCTTTGCCGTAGCCTCAGCCGCTATTCGCTACCGCTCTGTACACGAGGACGAGGTTGAAGATATCGTTGCTTTGGATATCGCTTTGCGTCGCAATGATGAAGATTGGTTTGAAAAGCTTCCTCCTGAACTCGACGCTAAGATACTTTACAAATTGTACTATGGTCACTTTATGTGCCACGTATTCCATCAAGATTACGTGATTAAGAAAGGTTACAACTGTGAGGAAATAGAAGAAGAGATGCTCAAAATATTAGACACTCGTGGCGCACAATATCCTGCAGAACACAATGTAGGACATTTATATCACGCTAACGACGACCTTAAGAACTTTTACAACTCTCTTGACCCTACCAATAGCTTTAACCCAGGTATTGGTAAGACCTCTAAGAAAAAAGATTGGAAATAGAAACTCATAGTATTACATATTTATTTAGAGAGGCTACCTCAAAAAGTTTTGAGATAGCCTCTCTTTTTTGTTTTTCTTTATCACTTCATACCTTCTCTATAATCACGTGGCGTTATTTTAGTAGCTTGTTTAAAAACTGTACTAAAATACTTAGAAGAGTTAAATCCTACTTCAAAAGCTATATCAGTAACTGATTTTTCTGTTTGTTTTAAGAGCTGGCAAGCTACTTCTATGCGATACTTATTGATATATTCACTGATACCAATGCCTGTAATTTGTTTCATTTTATTATACACCGAAGCACGACTCATTGCCATTGCTTCAGAAATCATTGTTACATCTAAGTCGATATTACTATAGTGCTTTTTAATGATTTCATTAAGTTTTATCATAAACACTTCGTCAGCATTGCTGATAGTAGTAAGTGCAGGTGAAGGAATCAATAGTTCTTTTTCATAACGTTGCTTGATGAGCTCTTTTTGTTTGAGCAAATTACCTATTACTGAAAGCAAAAGGTCTATATCAAAAGGTTTAGAGAGATAAGCATCGGCACCTAATTTATAGCCTATCTTTTGACTTTCGGTATCACTTTTAGCAGTGAGTAATATTACGGGAATATGACTGATTTGCAAATGCTCTTTCACCTCTTTACACAACTGATAACCATTCATTACAGGCATCATCACATCGCTGATAATAATATCGGGCTGATGCGTTTTTAATAACAACAAAGCTTCCTCACCATTTACTGCTTTTAAAACGCTTTTAAACAACGGACGAAGTTCATCATAAAGATAATTTAAAAAATCAGGATTATCATCTACTAAGAGTACAGAATACATAGAGGTATCCATAGTTACTGCTATCTTCTCTGGGGCTTCGGTTTGTTCTTCTTCACCTTCAAACTTGTGAAGGACGCCCTCAGTGCTATGAGAGTAAGGTAATTCTACATAAAAAACCGTTTGCTCTTCTTCATCTTGATAAGCCCCAATAGTACCGAGATGTTTCTCTACTAATTCTTTACAATAAGCCAACCCTATACCACTACCTCGCTGGTTGTGTTTTCCTTGTTCAAAGCGAGTAAAGAGCTTATCCATATCAATATTATGCAATCCTATACCGGTATTTTCTACTTGAAAACGCACTTTTTGTTCGTTATAACTACTGCGAATGTGTATAGTAGAATACTCATTACTAAACTTTACTGCATTCATTAGTAGGTTAGAAAGGACTACCCTTATTTTGGCACTATCTAACTCTACAGGGGGTAGATTTTTATCGAGGTGTAGTTCTAAACTTATATGCTTTGTTTCAAATTCTTGTTCAAAATCTTTAGCACTATCAGTGATAAAGTGATTCAAATCAGTATAGGCTTTGGTGAGTGTATTTTCTAACGAAGTATTACGGTTGTAGTCTAATACCCAATTGATAATATTCTTCATAGTAGTAGCTTGACGGAAAGCACTCTCTAACTGGGTTTTCTGTGAACGCGTGAGTTTACCACTCTCGGTATGATTTAGCAGACGCTTTAACGGTGCATAAATGAGGGTAAGAGGCGTGCGCAATTCGTGACTTACATTGGTGAGGAATTGTATTTTATCTTCATTGAGTTCCTGCTGATGCAAAGCTATTTGCCATTTGAGTTGTTGCTTTTTACGACGCAGATAACCCCACATTACACCTGCAATAATAGCCAACAAAAGCAAAGAAACTCCTACCAAAAAAGAAGTGCGCTGATACCACACAGGAAGCACTTCGAAGTTGAGCAATGGGGTATCTTTCGTCCAATAACCATTTTTAGTCATACAAGCGACTTCTACTTGGTATTTTCCTACTGAAAGCAAAGAGATATCTAAACTATTGTCATAAGTTTCAATCACCGAAGTTTGGGCGTTATTTTTAATCTTAAAACGGAAGAGTATGCGCCTAAACATATCTTTTTCATTCAATCCTACATTTAGTTTTAAGGTTTTGAAATAAGGGGGTACCTCTTTAGGAAAGTTTTCGGCGGTGTATATTTTGCCGTTCAATTCTATATTTTGCAAAAAGAGTAAAGGAGTACTACTCTCTTCGGTGTGAATATTCTTATTTATCTTCACAAAACCACCCACTCCTCCCATATAGATGTAAGGGGAAGGCAACAACTGTACATAGCCTGTAAGCACATCGTTGTGGAGAAAGCCATCGGAATCGTCCCAAATCATTATCTTCTTATCGGGAATATGATAAGAAAATAGCACGTTGGAAGCATTAATCCACAAACGCTGTTCAGTATCGAGTTGCATATAGCTAATTTGGTGGAACATATTATCGGTTCCTACGGCACTGAGCTTCTTTTGTGGTATCGCATAACTAAACAACCCATTGGAAGTAGCAATCCAAAGGGTGTGATGAACTTTATCATCGCATACTGCACTAATAGTATACCCTTCATTAAGGGGTAGATAACGTGTTATCTTAGCTTCCGATAACTTCATTTGGTAGAGTACATTTCCTTTGGAGAGAAATAAAGTATCACCTTGTTGTGCTTTGAGTTGTAAGGCATTTTTAGGAGTAAGTCCTTCGGCAAAAGAAATTTTATTAAACTCTTTGTTTTGAAGATTATACAGATAGGTATTTTTAGCTGTAATGAGTATTTTATCTTTATCAATGTGATATACAAAGGGAGTAAAGCCTGCGTGACACTCTTGCTGGTCAGTAGCTTCATCGATGAGCAAGAAAGGAGTGTAGGAACGACTCAGAATATTATATATGAAAAGACCTTTGCCATAGAGAGAGACTAACAACTCATTAGGTGAAAAATAGGTTATAGAAGAGACCTTATCGTTATACGTATTGGTATGATGTACAAATTGTTCTGTTCTGGGGTTAAAAGCATTGATACCTCCTCCATCGGTGCCTATCCATATGATGCCATTGGGAGCTTCGAACAAACTTATCACAGCGCGTTCACTTAACCCATTGCTACTTCCTAACGCACTATCGGTATAAGTCTTGATATAGGTTTCTTTAAAGAGAAAAACGCCATCGCGCACTGTACCTGCCCAAAGGTTATGATTAGGGTCTTCATAAAGCACTGTAATGGAATTGACCGGCAAGGAATGTATATTACCGGCACTATGCTGAATATTGTAAAAAGTGTTCTTCTCAGGACTAAAAACCGATACTCCTCCCCCATCGGTGGCTAACCATATATTGCCTTTATAAGGCTTGATATCTAAGATAATATCATTGGACAAAAGAGTATTGTGAGTATCGTAATGTGAGCGCAATTCACCTGCAAGGGTAGCACGAAAAAGCCCTTTTTGAAAAATAGAATAATACACTTCTTTGTGTTGTGCATCATAATACAAAGAACTCAGCGGGCTTGTATTTTCAATAAACAAACTCAACAGTTCTGAGGTAAGAGAATACTTATAAATACCATCGTTTTCAGTACCTACAAGAAAGGTTGTATTATCAACAGGACATAGATAGGTAATGAGGCATTCTTTATCTTTTGTTTTAGGTTCTTTCCTCAAAGGCAAGCGCCCTATATTTTTAGTTTTGTAGTTATACTGGTAGATAGCACTATATCCACCAAAGTAAACCCCTTGCTCAGTAGCGCAAATAGAGAAGAGTTGTTGCTGGATTTTAGAGGTAAAAGTATCTTTATTTGGGTCGTATTGCCATACGCCTTTATCGGTTACAGCCCAAAGGTTATGCTGGGTATCTTCATAAAGATGGTAGATGTAAGACTCAGTATACCTTTTGATATGATTACGGTCTACCCTATTGATACCCTGGCGAGTACCTATCCACAAAATTCCCTTATGGTCACGTACAATAGCGGTAACGCCCGATTGAGAGAGACCGTGTTCAATGGAAATACGTTTAAAATAGTATTCCGTAGGGTTTTGCCCGTAGATTACCCACGTAAAAAAAAGTAAGATATAAGTGCCAAGCACCGATGGTAGTTTTATTATCTTCATTGGGTTATTCAGGGTATTCGATGCGTACGTGATAGATATTAGTAAGTTTGCTTTTAAATATGCGTTTGATAGCTTCGATTTCTTTGAAAGATATATCGGAATTGGCAAACTGATTATCGTCTAACTGTTTTTTGATAATACGGTCTACAAACTCATTGAGAGCTTCGAAAGTAGGATTTTTGAGGCTCTTAGTAGCTGCTTCAACCGAATCAGCCATCATAAGAATAGCGGTTTCTTTGGAGAAAGGAATAGGACCTGGATAACGGAAATCTTCTTCCTTAGTACCTTCGGGATTTAAGTCTAAGGCTTTGCGATAGAAATAATAAGTAAGACTACGCCCGTGATGGGTTTTAATAAAATCGATAATGCGTTTGGGCAGTTTGTTTTTATGAGCGAGTTCTACTCCATCGGCTACGTGCTTGATAATCACCTTAGCGCTTTGTTCAGGAGTGAGCTGGTCGTGAGGGTTGAGGCTTGTTTTTTGGTTTTCGGTAAAGTAAATAGGGTTTTCCATCTTACCGATGTCGTGATAGAGGGCACCTACACGCACCAAGAGGGTATTAGCTCCAATCTCGGCAGCAGCAGCTTCGGCAAGATTAGCCACTTGCATAGAGTGCTGGAAGGTGCCTGGAGCTTTTTCGGAAAGTTGACGCAAGAGCTTGGTATTTGTATCGGAGAGTTCTAAGAGAGAGACATCGGAAACTAAGCCAAAAGTACGTTCGTAGATATACGTAAAGGGTTGCGAAAAGAGAATACCAATACCATTGAGGATAAAGAGCGTAAGTAGAGAGATATCGAGTCCTTTGAGTGTTCCTTCGGTAATGGTATGGAAAGCGATATAAATAATTAAATAGGCAGCCGTGATCAGTCCTGCTGATACAAAACTGCTCAATCGGTAGTGCATTCCCCTAGGGGTGAGAATGATAGCCATAGCAGCCACAATCTGTATGAATACAAACTGGAAGCTATTGGGCACAATAAAGCCTGTGATGAGTATGGTGCTGATATACACAAAGAGGACGGTACGCAAATCGAAAAACGACTTGAGAATGAGCACCATCATACCTATAGGAACAATATAGATATAATCAGGGAAATATCTTGCAATGAGCCCTACGAAGAGAATCATAGAAAGCATATTGAGCAAAATAACGCCCAATTTAAGGTTGCTTTTGTATATCTTCTTTTCGTACATTTTCAGATATAACGCCATTAGTAGCAAGACCATAGCTACTAAAATGTAATAACCTGAAAGCGACCAATTATAGTTGTTTTGATTCCACGTTTGGGTTTCGTACTCTTCTTTAAGCGACAAAAGGGTATTGAGCTTTTCTCCCTCTACCAATTCGCCTTTAGCGATAATGAGTTTTCCTTTATTTACCCAACCACGGGTATAGACTATTTCTTTAAGATTTTGACTAAGTGCTTTTTGGGTAAAATTTTGGTCGATTACGAGATTAGGGGTAAGGATTTCAAAGAAAAGTTCGTAGTAATTCTTGAGATATTCGTTATAAGGGGCGGTATCAAAATAATTTTTAATAGCCTCAGTGAGCTGCTGAAGGTACAGCAGGCGCTCAGTGGGCACTTCCACTATTTGATTGTTATGCTTGATAACAAAGACTTCGGAGGGGCTAAATGCAGGTGGATTGAGCATCACCCCATTTTGATAGCTTTCAGTTAAAAAAGCCTCAGCTTTGTTGAGCAAGAGCTCTCTTTTATCTTCGGGCAAATACTTGAAATAGCTAAGCTTCTTCTGTTCAAACTTTTGCTTAGCACTCACAAAGGCAGTTGTATCTTGCTTGTAATAAACGGTAGATTGGCTAGATATATGTTGCTTTTCGGCATTTATTTGTTCTTCAGTTTTTTTGAGGGGAAAATCAAAAGGGGCGTATAGGTTATCGTGTTGCCATAATTCTCCCTTGCGAAATTCATACTTAAACTTCGCTTTTTCGGGAAAAACTTGCAAGATGAGCACTAAGGCTATGGCAAAGGCTAATATCTTGAATACAAGTGATTTTTTAATAAATTCTTTGATATTTTTGAGCGTTATCATCGTTCGTCCTTTCTCAAATGTAAACATAAATGCACTGCAAAGGTACGAAATAATTTTTTAATACCAAAATACTGATAATGCCGATTAAGGGTTGAATTAACTCGCTAATTATAAACATCCCCCCAGCCCCCCTCAAGGGGGGAGATGTAACGCAAAAGTGACAATGCACTGTGTATCAGTGATAATTATTTTTTAACCCTTGATTCATATTAATAATACCGATTAATACCAATAATACTGATAATACCGATAATACCAAATAATGAACTTTGCCAAAGGTCGTAGCACGACGGGAGATTAAAAACTTTGGCAAAGTGTGGAGGAGTCAGATTTTTCGAGTGTGGTTGAGGAGGAAACATAGTGGGGTAGAAGGCGTCGGAAGAAAAGGAAAAATATCAAAAGAGGAGTTTTAGGTAAAAAGTAAAAGATAAGAGGTAAAGTGGATATGGTTAGCTTATACAAAGCTTATAGGAAGCTTATACGAATCTTGGACGATTGTTATACAAAGGCTATGTAAAGAGTTGATTTATACCATAATACAATAATACCAAAAATGCTGATAATAGGGTTTCGTGACGAAAGAAAGAGGAAGTGCGAGCCGCACAGGCAGGTAGAAAATTAGAGAATTAGCAAATTTAAAAATGTGTAGAAACCTCCCCCTAACCCCCTCGGAGAGGGGGAATTAGTGACGGAAAAGTGATAGAAAATTAGGCATTAGGCAATAGGTATTAGGGGAAATGGGCGAATGACGAGGACGAATGACGGAGAAAATGTGCAGAAACCTCCCCCTAACCCCCTCGGGGAGGAGGAATTAGTGACGGAAAAGTGATAGAAAAATAGTAAAAACTGCTCTCTATTCACTTACTTCGTTCTCGCAGATTACCTCCAAAAAAGGGAACTGTAGCGACATTAAAGTGAGGGGAATCGTTTGTAAAATATCGTGTTTTGGATGTTGTTTTTTTGGTAAATAGCAGGTAATTCAAAAAAAAGTTGTATTTTTGACCCCTCAATAAAACTATATAGAAAAGACTTTGTTACATTATAAACGTCAGATAACTTTCATTGTCAGCTTATTAGTGATAAGCTCGTGCCTTTGGTATGCGGAATCATTCGCCTTTAGGTCGGGCAGTTTTCACTATACGTATCCGTGGACAGTGCGCGATACCGTTAAAAAAGATACGGTAGAACCCAAAAACGACCGCCGTGGGCGACGTATCCGCCCTAAAAAACCTTCGGAAAAAGCGAAAGATTCTCTTAAAAACGACACGCTTAAAAAGCCTAAGAATGCCTTGGAAGACATCGTGAAATACAAGGCTAAGGATAGTATCGTCTTCAACAAAGTGAAGAATGAAATCATCTTGTACAACGAGACTAATGTGCAATATACTGATATTGACATCACTGCGGGGATAGACGTGATTAACTACGAGAAGGGCGAAGTGTATGCCGGACGCCTGAAAGACAGTGTAGGAGAATACAGTCAGCACCCTGTTTTTAAGCAAGGTAGTGATGTGATAGAGCCTGATTCTATTCGTTTTAATTATCGGAACCAGAAGGCGATTATCCGCAATGCTTATACGAAACAGGACGAGAACAACATAAAAGGAGAAATCATCAAGAAGGAGAACGACTCGACCTACTTTATGCGCAACGCCATTATCACTACGGCTGAAGACCTTGATGACCCCGATTATTACATCAAAGTGCGCAAAGCGAAGTTTGTGCCTAAGAAGAAGATTATTGCGGGATTCAGCAATATGTATATCGTGGATATTCCTACGCCACTGGCTATCCCTTTCGCTTATTACCCTATGGTATCGGGGCGGTCTTCGGGGCTTATCTTCCCTACCTTTGGAGAGGTGAACAACCGCGGTTATTTCTTGCAGAACATAGGTTACTACTTCGTGATTAGCGACAATTTTGACCTCTCGCTCACGGGCGACTATTACACCAATGGTAGTTATGGGCTCAGGGCACAGTCGGCTTATGTGAAGCGCTACAAGTACTCAGGAAGTTTTAATCTTTCGTTTGAGAACAACATATACAGTATGAGGGGCTTACCTGATTATTCGGGTAGCCGTATGTACAATATCCAATGGTCGCATTCTAAAGACGGCAAAGCGAATCCTAACTCCAACTTCTCGGCTTCGGTGAACCTATCGAGCAACAGTAGATATTACCAAGAATCGTACAATCAAGCGAACACATCGAACTTTTTGAACAATACGATGATGTCGTCTATTTCGTATTCTAAGACGTTTCCAGCGTATCCATCGATTAACTTATCACTATCGGCATCGCATTCACAAAATACGAATACCAAAAGTATTGATATGACATTGCCTTCGATGCGTGCGAGTATGGAGCGTATTTACCCTTTTGCTCGTGAAGGACAAGCGAAGAAAGGGCTAATCAAGAGTCTGAATTTCCAATACAGTATGCAGGCGGATAACCGTTTTTCGACCTATGACAGTTTGTTTTTTACTAAGAAGATGTTCGATGAGGCAAGAAACGGGGTGCGCCACTCTATACCGGTGAGTACTACGGCTAAGCTGTTTAAATACGTTACCTTAGGACTCAACTCTTCAGTAAACGAGACGTGGCAGTTTAAGACCATTCGACGTAAGGACTTCAATAGCAACACTGGCAAGGTAGGCATTGACACCCTCAGTGGTTTTGACCGTTTTATGACGTACAACCTGGGGGCGAGTTTAGGTACCACTATCTACGGGACTTTCCGCTTTGGGAAGAATGCTAAAATACAAGCGATTCGCCACGTGATGCGACCCTCGGTGAGTTATGGTTATAATCCTTCTTTTGACCAGTATTACGATTATTATATATCCGATGCTTATGGCAACCGCGCACAGTACACTCGTTTTGAAGGAGGTGTCTACGGTACGCCCAGTTTGGGTGAATCACAATCGATAGGATTCTCATTGGCAAATACCTTTGAAGCGAAAGTGCGACAAAAGGATAGTACCGATGCAGAGACTAAGAAAGTAATGCTCTTGAACAGCCTCAATTTCAGTTCAAACTACAACGTGATTACTAAGCAATTTAGTCCGCTGAACGTTACGGGGGGTACTTCGTTTTTCAATGGCAAACTTGGGGTGAACTTTGGGGCGACACTTAACCCTTATGCGATAGACAACAACGGGCGACAAATGGAGAAATGGAATATTGACAACGGCGGTAGCCTGTTTAGACTTACCAATGCCAATATTTCTACCAACTATTCTTTCTCGAACAAAGATAAAAAAGATAAGAATAAAGACAAACAGACGGGAACGGTAGCAGGTGGACGCACCGATGACCTTTTTGGTTCATCGAAACCGCTGAGCGAAGTGCAAGATATGGATAAGCCACTCAGAGAAGGCGAGGATAAAGAGGAAAAGAAGACCTTTTATAAGGCGGCTATTCCTTGGGATATTACCTTGGCTCACTCACTTACGTACAGCAATCAGGCACGTGAAAGCAGGATAGCCAACAACTCACTGATGTTCTCGGGGAACGTGTCGCTTACGCCTAAGTGGCAAGTAGGGCTCTCGAGCGGTTACGACTTTGTAAACCAAGGGTTCACCTACACGCAATTGCGTTTTGAGCGCGATTTGAGCAGTTTCCGTATGAGTTTTCAGTTTACTCCATTCGGTTACCGCAGTTCGTGGTATTTCTTTATCGGCATCAAAGCCTCAATGCTTTCTGACCTAAAATGGGAGAAAAACAGAGAACCAGATAGGGTTTTGAGGTAATGATTGATGATTAATGGTTAATGATAAATGATAGTGCGAGCCACACAGGCAGAAAATTGTTTGATTTGAAAAGATTTGAAAGATTTTTATGCCTTTAGGGCATACTTGGTCTTAAATAGCTATGAAAGAAAAGATACAACAACTTCGCGAGGAACTCAATCAGCACAACTATAACTACTATGTGCTTGATAATCCTACGATTTCGGATTATGAGTTCGACCAAAAGCTGAAAGAACTACAAGCTTTAGAGCAAGCAGACCCCGAGTTTTATGATGAGAACTCGCCTACAGTACGAGTGGGGGGTACAATCACCAAGAACTTTCCTACTGTGGTACACGAATACCGTATGTACTCATTAGACAATTCATATTCTAAAGAAGACATAGAAGAATGGGAACAGCGCATTATTAAGGCGTTGGGCAGTGACCAAATTAATTTTACTTGCGAACTGAAATACGACGGGGCTTCTATTGATTTGCTATATGAGAACGGTAAACTCAAACAAGCAACCACTCGTGGAGACGGTATTCAGGGTGATGATATTACTGCCAATGTGCGCACGATTCGCTCGGTACCCTTGCAACTGAAAGGCGATTACCCAGAGCGTTTTTACATTCGTGGCGAAATTGTGATGCCTAAAAAAGCCTTTGAAAACCTCAATAAAGAACGCGTAGCAGCTGGCGAAGATCCTTTTATGAACCCGCGCAATACTGCCAGTGGTAGTTTAAAATTGCAAGACACTGCCGAAGTAGCTAAACGCGGTTTGGATTGCTTGTTGTACTTTTTAGTAGGGAATACAGGAGTAACAAGTCAGTTTGAAGGCTTAGAGAAAGCGCGCGAATGGGGCTTTAAAGTACCTAATATCTCTAAACTTTGCCATTCTACTACTGAAGTGATGGACTTTATTAACGAATGGGATACCAAACGCCACACTTTGCCTTACGAAACCGATGGGGTGGTAGTGAAAGTAGATAGTATTGCGCAACAACAAGAATTGGGATATACCTCTAAATCACCGCGTTGGGCAATGGCTTATAAGTATAAAGCTGAGCAGGTAGATACTGTTTTAGAGAGTATTTCGTACCAAGTGGGACGTACAGGAGCTATCACTCCCGTGGCAAATCTCAAGCCCGTATTATTGGCTGGAACGGTAGTAAAACGCGCCTCTTTGCACAATGCCGACCAGATTGAGAAATTAGACATTCGCATAGGCGACTCGGTATATGTAGAAAAAGGCGGAGAGATTATCCCTAAAATAGTAGGAGTAAACTTAGACAAACGCGAAGCTAATGCTGAGCCCGTACAGTATATCACCCATTGCCCTGAATGCAATACCGAATTAGTGCGCAATGAAGGCGAAGCACAACACTACTGCCCTAATGCTTATGGCTGTCCGCCACAGATTACGGGTAAAATACAGCATTTTATTTCACGCAAGGCAATGGATATTGAAGGCTTAGGTGAAGAGACTGTAGAACAACTCTTCCGTGCTGGCATTATTCATACTTATGCCGACCTATACGAAGTGACTGTAGATAAATTGCTCCCCTTAGAGCGTATGGCACAGAAGAGTGCCGAGAATATAGTGAAAGGTATTCAGCAATCTAAAGAAGTGCCTTTTGAGCGTGTGCTTTTTGCTTTGGGGATTAGATATGTAGGTGAGACGGTTGCTAAAAAGTTGGCTCGTCATTACAAAACTATTGAAGCCCTTGAAAGTGCTACCGTTGAACAATTAATAGAAGTAGATGAAATAGGCAACCAAATAGCGAGTAGTGTAGTGAATTTCTTTGCTGATGACTATAATCGTAAACTCATTGATAGACTCAAAGGTTACGGCTTGCAATTCACACTTAGTGAACAAACAACAGAAGAGCAAACAGATACCCTTAAAGGGCTCACTTTTGTAGTATCAGGAGTGTTTCACTTGTATTCACGCGACGAACTCAAAGCCTTGATTGAACAGCACGGAGGGAAAGTAGGATCGTCTATTTCTTCTAAAACTAATTACGTAATAGTAGGTGATAATATGGGACCAAGTAAGAAAGAAAAAGCTGAGCAATTAGGTGTGATGATGATTAGTGAAGAAGAATTTAATACAATGATTTTATAAGTAGCGTTGAATATTTTTTTATGCTACAGCTTTCTTTTTGTTGGTTAAAATAAATAAACCTTCTCATAAAGAACAATGCCCCCAAAAGTATTAACTTTTGGGGGCATTGTTGCTTGTTATTCTAAATTGATTATCTCACTATTTCAATTCAAAAGTTGTCTTACGAGCTAACTGACGTGCTCTTGAAGAGTTTTTATCAACACTTGCATCTACACCTTTACCTTCGGCAGAGATACGAGAGCCATCAATACCTGCTTTTACTAATAAATCTTTCACAGCATCAGCACGTTTTTGTGATAAAGTTTGGTTGTACTGAGTACCTCCTAATTCATCAGCATAACCCTTGATATTAATTTGAGCATTAGGATTAGACTTCATATATTTAGCTACAAAATCTACAGCCCAAGAAGATGATATCTGTGGCTTAGATGAATTAAAGTCGAAGTATGCACTGATATAACCTTTTCTGATAAGGTCTGCAGCTACGTCATCATCTGTTACTTCACCGTTCTCACCTACTTTATCTTTTGCTTTGTAATTATCGTTTAAGTAGCTTTCAATTTCATCAGGAACGTTGTTACCATTAGCATCGTTCATTTTGTTTTGCTTGTTAGCTACTTCGCTCTTCAAGTCAGCAACGTTATTTTCAAGATTAGCTACGCGTTGAGCTACTTCTTCTAATTCATCTTTTTTAGAAGCGGCTGCCCAGTCGGCGTGTTTACCGTGCTTACCAAGAGCAATATTCAAACCAGCTGTAAGAGTAAAGTGGTTCCCTTGGAAACCTTGTTGTCCATTAGCTGACTTAGTATCATAAGTAAGCTGTTGCTTGCTATTAATGTACATTGAGGCATCAAGCAAGAAAGCTATACGGTTCGAAATTCTCAGCTGTGGAGTAAGACCTACTGTAAGAAATGCTATTTGGTCGGGCTTAGAAATATCGTCACTATTAAGTTGTGAATACCCCAAACCAGCGTGCAATAGTAATCCTAAGTCACTTGTCCATTCTTCAAAGCTAAGAACACTCGCAAGGTTTGCTACCCCTTGTAAGTTTACATTCCAAAGTCTAGACTCAAAATTAGGAGTATCGTCATCATTTTTGAAAACGTCATATCCACCACCTAAACGAACCCCAAACTTGTTGTTTGCCATATAGCGAACCCCTGCGTTTGCGCTCCATAAATTAGGCGTATTAGTACTATACCCACTTGTGAAAGGGGTGGTAGGTTTGTTGAAACCTCCATTTATATCAATAGACCATCTGTTATAGTCATTCTGTTGTGCTTGGACTCCAAAGAAAACCAATGAAGCCAATGCTAAAATGCTTCTTTTCATTACTTTCTAATTATATAATTATACAAAAACTGGGGCAAAGGTATAACTTTTTTTTATAACCAAAAAGTTTTTAACAAACTTTAAGCTTCTGCTCTTTCTTGTTACACAAGTTTTCTAATGCTTATCTTTGTGTTTTAGTAACATTCTTTCCAACGGCGTGATAGCACTATCAACCCCCTCTTCAAAAGTCTTAAACTGTTTCTTTACCACAAGACTCTCTCCTGGGATATGTACTTTCACTTCTACTATTTTATTCTCTTTAGTATTGGTATTATCCAACTTCAAATGCACATCGGCTTCAATAATCCTGTCATAAAAGTTATCAAGCTTATCAAGCTTCTTCTGAATAAAGTCTACTAATTTCTGATCGACTGTAAAATCTACTGGGTGTACGTGTACTTTCATAATGTTTACAAATTTTAAGGTTTAACAATTCAATTATTCCCCTCATCGCTATTCCCTTTGGCTCGAGGGTGCGCCTTCTTATACTGCTTTTTAAGTTCTGCCAAACTCGTCGTCGTATACACTTGAGTAGAGGCTAAACTGGAATGCCCCAGTAGTTCCTTCACAGTATATAGGTCTGCCCCATTATCTAACAAATGGCTCGCAAATGAGTGTCGTAAAACGTGAGGACTCACGTCTCTTTTCGTCGTAACAGCTCCAAAATACGAATTTATAATTCGGTATACCAGCGTCGAATATATCTTTTTGCCGTTCTTTACTAAAAATAAATAATCTTGGCTCTTTTCATTCTTCACTTCCTCCCTTATTGCCAAATACTCCTTAAGCGTCTCTTCTAACTCTGGAATAATAGGTATGTAACGCTCTTTATCTCCTTTCCCTAACACCTTTATTTGCTTTTGCCCTAAATCTACATCACTTACTTTTAGCCCTGATAACTCTGCTCGTCGTATCCCCGTAGCATAAAGCGTTTCTATCACTGCCCTATCCCTCACCTCATCAAATGAATTCTTCACCGAAAAAAAAGACAATACCTTCTCAACTTCCGCTTCCGAAAAAGGTAACTTATGCTTCTTCTCCGTCTTCAATAAAAATATCCCCTTCTCAAACGGACTTATCTCTATCTGTTTCGTCTTCTTCAAGAAATTGTAATAAGTCTTCAAAGCCGATAACTTCCTATTAATACTCCTAAACGATATCGCCTCATTTGATAAGTGTATGATCCATTTCTTTATATCTTCTTGATCTGCTTGTTCCAAACAGTAATCTTCCCCCTTTTCTTCATACAAGCTCTTAATAAACTTCTCAAAGCTCCTAAGATCGTGTTTATAAGCCTCTACCGTATGATCAGAGTACTTCATCTCTATTGAGAGATATATTATAAAGGCGTTGATGGGCATAGGTTAAAAATTTAGTTGATTAGTAAACTCAGTTCCTAAAGCAAGGCTTTCACCTTTCTTCGCTACAAAGTAACTAAATATTTTTCATATACACCATAAAAAAAATGTTAATTTTTTAGATGAGTTGTTAATTATTTTTTTACTTGTAGAAAATGAGTGAGTTATATCTCCCCTCTTTTTCCTTTAAAATCCCTTTTCTCACCAAATATATGCAAATCACACCCCATTACTGCCCCGTTCTAATCGCTTCCACAGGATTAAGCCGTGCCGCTGACGATGCCGGAATAATACCCGAAAGCAATCCTACTACAAACGAGATTCCTAAACCTATCGCTACATTTTTAAACGATAACATAAAGTTAAACCCATCACTACTGCTCGGGATTATAAAGGTAAGTAACCACACAAAAAGCAACCCAAAAAGACCTCCAATGATAGCTAAAAGCACCGCTTCAAACAAAAACTGAAACAAAATAAACTGATTCTTAGCCCCTAACGACTTCTGTACTCCAATGAGGCTCGTACGCTCTTTCACGCTCACAAACATAATATTAGCAATACCAAAGCCCCCTACCAAAATAGAAAAACCCCCAATAATCCAGCCCACTACATTCATCATACTAATCGTCTCATCTATCATATCAGTAAACGACGATATCTTATTGAGAAAAAAGTTATCAATATCATCAGGCTTAAGCCCCCGATAAGTACGTAATTTTTGGCGCAATACAGCTTCATATTCCGCCATATCCACCTCTTTTTTAGGCTTTAGTACTACCCCACTCGGCATTCCTTGTGGACCTGTATTCATAAATCCTCTTACAAAATTAGCCGGTACATAAGCATTATTATCCGGTCCACCTCCCAGCTCACCATATTTTTTTAGTACCCCAATAACCGTAAGTCGGCGTCCAAAAATGCGTATTTCCTTATCAATAGGCTCTTCTTCACCGAAGAGTTGTTCCGCAGCCTCATACCCTAAAACAGTTACTGCCGTACCCGCATTCGATTCTGCTTCGTTATAAAAACGTCCCTTGCCCATACGAATGTCGCTAATTTGTTCCACTCCCGAAGTACTAGCTTGCACATTCATTGAAGAAATAGTTTTCCCTCCGTACTTTGCTGAAGAAATTACCCCAAACATTTCGTACACCACAGCTTCAGTATTAGGAATTTCACGCTTCATAAACTCATATTCCTGATACGTAACTTGTGGAAAATTCAACCGTTGCCAGCGCGGCACATCGGTAGGAGCAAACGAAAATTTAGAGACGCTAATCATATTTTTATCTAAGCCCGAAAGGCTCTCCTGAATACTTCTATTCAGCGAATCTACCGCTGCCAATACTGATATAATAGAGAAGATTCCCACCGTTACACCCAATAACGATAAGAAAGTACGCAACTTATTATCCCGCAACGATTTGATTGCAAAGTTAAAGCTCTCTTTTAATAGTTGTAAATAAATAAACATAGGTCAGCTATACTTATCTTATTTTTTTTGCAAATATACATTATTTTTTTAATTAAAGACGAATTTATTTCATTCTTTTCTTCACTCATACTCCACAAGGATACTCTCCCTTTTCATATTACCCTCACTGTTTCTTTGTTATCTCTTCGTTCATTGTTCGCCTTTGCATCACTACAATTCCCCCTCGGAGAGGAACAGAGGGAGGTTTTCTTCATTTTTTCCATCACTACATTCCCCTTTGGAGGTTGTCCGTGAAAGTGGAGTATGTGAATAGAAAGTAGCTTTTACTATTTTTTCATCATCTTTCCGTCACTACAATTCCCCCTCTCCGAGGGGGTTAGGGGGAGGTTTCTACACATTTTCTCATTTTCAAATTTGCTAATTCTCTAATTTTCTACCTGCCTGTGCGGCTCACACTTCCTATTTCTTTCGTCACGAAACCCTGTTTTTAGTGTTATTGACATTATTGTATTATAGTATGAATCAACTCTTTATATAGCTATTGTATAACAATCGTCCAAGATTCGTATAAGCTTCCTATAAGCTTTGTATAAGCTAACCATACCCATTTTACCTTTTACCTTTTATCTTTTACCTCAAAATCCTCTTCTGAAATATTTCTTTTACTTCCGCCACCCTAACTCACCATCTGACCTACCTGCCCCACCCGAAAAATCTGACTCTTCCGAAAAATCTGCCCCCGTCTTATCAGTATTATCGGTATTATTGGCATTTCTGGTATTATTAGTATTTTTTTAATCTTTTATTTGCTTGGTATTGGTAAAAAGTAGTATTTTTGTAGCCAAAATTAAAACACATTTTCTAAATGAGCACTGCAAAACAAGCAAAATCTGCCTTAATATCTGTTTTTGACAAAACAGGATTAGAACCTATCATTCACAGAATGAAAACCTTAGGTATCACTATATACTCCACAGGAGGTACTGAAGACTTTATCAAAAAACTCGGTGTAGAGGTTGTTCCCGTTGAAACTATTACCGATTATCCCCCTATTTTTGGCGGACGTGTGAAAACACTCCACCCTAAAATTTTCGGGGGAATCCTCAACCGTCAAGACAATGCGCAAGATACTGAAGAGATGAAGCAATACGCTATCCCTCAAATCGATATAGTGATTGTAGACTTATATCCCTTTGAAAAAACAGTAGCCAGCGGTGCCAATGAGCAAGAGATTATTGAAAAAATTGATATAGGCGGCATTTCACTCATTCGTGCAGCTGCCAAAAATTATAAAGATGTGCTTTGTGTAGCATCAGTAAACGAATACGCCGAGCTGTTGCATATCTTAGACGAACAGCACGGAAGCACTACTTTAGAACAACGTCGCCACTTTGCAGCTAAGGCTTTCCGCGTGTCCTCACACTACGATACCGCTATCTTCAACTATTTTAACCAAACAGAAGAAATACCTACCTTAGCCATTAACGAGTGCGACGGACAAGTATTGCGCTATGGCGAAAATCCACATCAAAAAGGAGAGTTCTACGGCGATTTCGATGCCCTTTTTGAAAAATTGCACGGCAAAGAGCTCTCTTATAATAATCTCTTAGACGTTGATGCCGCCGTAAACCTAATGGCTGAATTTGTCGGTGACGACCCTACTTTTGCCATTCTCAAACACAACAACGCTTGTGGGGTAGCCACACGCAAAACCATATTCGAAGCCTATAAAGATGCTCTCGCAGGTGACCCAGTATCGGCTTTTGGTGGCATTCTCATCTCTAATACTAAGATAGATTCAGCCACTGCCGAAACCATTCACTCGCTCTTTTTCGAAGTAATTATTGCCCCTTCTTACAGCGATGAATCCTTAAAAATACTCGAACAAAAGAAAAATCGCATTATTTTAATACAGAAGAAAGCCAAAATGCCTACAATAAGTGTACGCTCCTGTCTCAACGGCTATTTGGTACAAGAAAAAGACCTCAAAACCGACAGTATAGAAGATGTGCAATACGTAACCGCTGTAAAACCCTCAGCTGAAGTGCTCGAAGACCTCTTCTTTGCATCTAAAATATGTAAGAATACTAAATCAAACACCATTGTATTAGCGAAGAACAAACAGCTCATCGCCAGTGGTACAGGGCAAACCAGTCGCGTAGATGCTCTTAAACAAGCTATTGAAAAGGCTAAAGAATTTCAGTTTGACCTCAACGATGCAGTAATGGCAAGCGATGCCTTCTTCCCCTTCCCTGATTGTGTGGAAATCGCTCATAACGAAGGTATCCGTTCTGTAATACAACCTGGTGGGTCTATCAAAGACCAAGCCAGCATCGACTATTGCGATGCACACCAAATGGGAATGATATTCACCGGAGTACGACACTTTAAACACTAATTAAACGCTATTTAAACAACGTATGAAACATATTGCAGCCGTAGGAGGCTATTTTATAATGCTTTATGATATCTTTCGCAAACGCACCCGCTGGTCGATTACCAAAGACCTCATTTTGCGTGAGATAGATGATTTGATATTTGGGTCAATTTGGATTGTGGCTTTTATCTCTTTCTTTGTAGGAGGGGTAGTAGCCGTACAGACCGCCCTAAATATCGATAACCCTTTTATTCCTAAATACCTCATAGGGTTTGCTACGCGTCAATCCATCGTATTGGAATTTGCTCCTACCTTTACAGCCATCATCTTGGCAGGAAAAATAGGGTCGTTTATCACTTCCAGTATAGGTACTATGCGCGTAACCGAACAGATAGACGCTCTTGATATTATGGGAGTAAACTCAGTAAACTACTTGATATTCCCCAAAATCGTAGCCCTGATGTTATTGCCTTTCCTCATTGCCTTAGGTATGTACTTAGGGGTATTAGGAGGCTGGGCTTCAGCGGTGATGAGTGGCTATACCACGTCCGCTGAGTTTGTACAAGGAGTGCAATACGACTTTAAACCTTATAGTATGGTATACGCCTTTACCAAAACGGTAGTTTTTGCCTTTTTCTTGGCTACAATTCCGTCCTATCACGGTTATTATATGAAAGGAGGTGCACTGGACGTTGGGAAAGCGAGCACGGTATCGTTTGTATGGACGAGTATAGTTATTATTCTCTCTAACTCAGTGCTTACCCAGTTGTTCTACGCTTAAAATACCATAATGAATCAAGAAAACAAGCCACAATATCGCATTTTACTACTTATAGCTTTAGCGCACGGGCTGAATGATATTATCCAAGGCTTACTTCCGTCAATTTACCCTACTTTACAGCAAAAATATGCCTTAACAATGGCAGAAGTAGGGTTGATTACACTTTTTTATCAGCTTGCAGCTTCCATATTACAACCTTTGGTAGGCAATTATACCGATAAGCACCCCAAACCTTACTCACAAGTATTGGGAATGGCATTTACCACTATAGGAGTTATCAGTTTATCAATAGCCAATAGCTATATAGCAATACTGTTTTCAGTAATATTCATAGGGATTGGCTCATCGGTATTTCACCCTGAATCGTCTAGAGTAGCCTTTTTAGCATCAGCGGAAAGGCGTTCGTTTGGACAGGCAATTTTTCAATTAGGGGGTAATTTAGGTACTGCCTTAGCCCCTCTATTGGTCATATTAATAGTATTCAGTAAAAAAGAAATTGGTGGGGAAATAGTAGAGGAGAGCCATCAAGAAAATATAATATGGTTCATAGCGTTTACAATTTTTGCTATGCTCATATTACTGATTGTAGGCAAATGGCGTAGTATACTGCTAAAACTGCTCAAGAAGAGACCTAAGAAACCCGTGATAATGCCCAATTTGAGTCGGGCACAGATACGCAACTCAATGATTATATTGATGTTATTGGTCTTTTCTAAAAACTTCTATACAGCAGCTATCAACAATTACTTTCAGTTCTATACCATTAAAAAGTTTGGATTTAGCAATGCCGAGGCACAAATGTATCTGTTCTACTTTTTAGGAGCAGTAGCTGCGGGGTCGCTTATTGGAGGATTTTTAGGTGATAAAGTAGGAAGAAAATTTATTATTTGGTTTTCTATTTTAGGGGCAGCCCCCTTTGCACTTTGGTTGCCTTACGCCGATGCAACCACTACGGCAGTGCTCATCGTGCTAATAGGATTCATTATCTCATCGGCTTTTGCGTCTATTTTGGTGTATTCACAAGAGTTATTACCCCATAAAATAGGAATGATTTCTGGATTTTTCTATGGTTTTGCTTTTGGTATGGGCGCCTTAGCTTCGGCTATTTTAGGAAAATTGATAGATATGACGAACATTGAGCTTGTTTATAAACTTTGCTCTTTCTTACCCTTAATGGGACTTATTGCCTACTTTTTACCAGATTTATCAAGGAAAGGAGTTAGGGGGTAGGAATTAGGAATTAGGAATTGGGAATTAGAAATTAGAAATTAGAAATTAGAATTAGAGATAGCCTATGAATACACTTCATTTTAACGAAAAACAAACTCTGTAAAAGAAAAGTAAACAAAAAATACAGACAACAAAAAGATACTTTTTGCTTAGGGGTAGCATATGCTTAGCTTATACAAAGCTTATAGGAAGCTTATACGAATGTTGGACGATAGATATACAAAGGGTATATAAGTGGTTAATAATCAATAGTTAAAAGTGAATAACAAAAAGAAAGTCAAACGGAGGTAGATAGGCAAAAATCGAAGGAAAACGTATCTTAATTCTCAATTGTTTTTCTTTAACTCTTCATCATTCACTTTTTTTGTATTTAACCTATTTTTTCTACTTACGCTAATGCGTTGAGTTTTTCGATAAGAATTGCTGCTTTTTGCTCAAATTCTCTTCTCACTTGTTTGAGGTGAGCACCTCTGTTTTCTACTGATTTATCAGCTACTTTATCGATAAGTGTATCAAAATCGTTGAGAATTTCGGCTACAAGAGCCTTACCTCCTTCAGTTTGCATCTTGCCGGTGAAATACACGGCATCGATGATATCACCCAACACATAGTTGATGTCCTTTTTTAAATTGCGAATACTTGCCATACGTTTTTAATTTATTTATAATTCGGTTGCAAAGTTACAAATTATTTATTATCTTTGCAAAAAATAAATGGGTATGTATGTATATAATTTAACAGCGGTGATAAGCGATGAGGTTTTTCCTCAGTGGCAAGAATGGTTGCAAAGTGTTTATTTACCTACTATTAGCACAACTGAGACTATAGAGAAAATACGCGTTTTTAAAGTGTTGGACTCACCCGAAAAACACTATGCTATCCATCACGAAACCGCTTCACCTGTGCAGTTATTGGATTTTATAGAGCATATAGTTCCCAAACTCTTAGAGCTATCTGCCGAAACTTTCGGCGAAAAAGTACTCTTTTGGGGAACACAACTAAAGGAAATGACGAATGACGAGGGACGAATAGAATTTGGCATAAAAATTGATTTATAATTACTAAATATGCGAATCAAGGGTTGGATTAATTTATTGAAACCTCCCCCCACCCCCTCCAAAGGGGGAGATGTGACGAAAAAGCGACAATGTACTGTAAATCAAGCATCATTATTTTTCAACTCCTAATTCATATTACTAACGACTAAAAAGAATGACGATGAAAAAGAATTTTAACCTTAGGAAAACGATGAGATACCTCACTCTTGGTGCGGTAGCCTCATTAACACTTACCTCGTGCGTAGGTTATTACTATGCTGATGGTATCTATAATGACCCTGTACCCGAAAGGGTAAGATACGTGGAGAGAGAAAGCTATCCTGAACGTTATGACTATCCTCCTGAAAACCGCTATAGCCCTAATAAGTATAGAGATTATTTTGGCGAGAAAGCGCAACAATATCAACAAAAACCGGACAGTAGTTTCACGCATTTCACCGATGTGAATAGCTACCGCTCTAACGCCTATACCTCAGGTAACTCTTCTTATGGTGGTTGGGGCAGTAATCCTTCGCGTGTGAACGTGAATGTATATAACAACGGCTGGATGAATCCTTATTACGGTTGGAATAATTATTGGGGTTACGGAGCTTGGTATCCTTACAATTACTACGGTTATTACGACTATCCTTACTACCGCAATCGCTCTGGCTGGAGTATTTCCTTAGGCTGGGGTTGGGGTAATTATTACGATCCTTATTGGGGTGGTTACTACGGAGGCTACTATCCTTACTACGGTTACGGATATCCTTACGGCTATTATGGATATTACGGATACCCATACTATGGGTATGGTTATTATTACGACTATTACCGTCCAAGAGATTACTATTATGAGCCCAATCGTTCATATGGTAGAGATTACTATGGCAGAAGCAGAGGACGTGCTATCATAAGAGATGACGGACGGAGAGGAGACCCTAATCGTTATAGCAATTATAATAACGGTTCTTACAATCGTTCACAAACACAAGGTAGCAATAACTATGGCAATGGTAGTCAACCTAATTATCAAAACCAAAGTCGTGGTAATGAATACAACGGAGCTCGGAATGGATATGAGTTAAGGAGAGCTTATGAGTCTAACAATTCTAACTATTCGGGCAGAAGTTCTAACTATGGCAATAGCAATTCAGGAGGGAACTACAACAGTGGCGGAAGCTACAATAGTGGTTCTTCTAACCAAGGCTACAGAAGTTCTAACCGTAGATAAAACAGTATTGACTAATGAAAAGATTTAATTACATATTATTTTTAGGAGTTTCATTGATAGCTATAACAGCAAAGGCTCAAAACTATACCGATGCTTTGCGCTATAGTACAGAGGAACTCACAGGGACAGCTCGTTTTAAAGGAATGAGTGGTGCTTTCGGAGCATTAGGTGGTGACCCCTCTGCTTTTAATATCAACCCTGCTGGGAGTGCTGTTTTTGGCAGTTCAGAAATTTCGTTCTCTCTAAATAATAACAGCCAAAAAAGAGAGATAAGTTTTCGTGACAGAAATAACAGCAAGACTAATAATGATTTTAACTTGAACCACTTTGGAGTTGTGTTTGTCTTACCAGATGCTTCTAACACTTTTAAGAAAGTGAGTTTTGGGTTCAATTATCAATTAGCGAAAACGTTTGATAATGATAAGTTTTCTTATTCTGCCTATGATAATAAAGGGTTAGATAATTATTTTTCGTACTATGCTACGCAGGGTAATGGTGGAAGTCCTTTTGCTTTTGGTACTTTTCTAAACGGATATAATTATAATCCGGCAAATCAGCAAGAAGAAATAGGCGAATATTATGCTACCTTAGGTCGTAGAGAAGGTTATGCTGCGCAAATGGCTTATTTAGGTTTGATGGCTAATCTAATTACTCCTACAAATAACACTGCCACCAACACGAGTTACGAGCTGAGTGGTAATAACTTAGAACGCTTGCAAACTTATGTAGTAGAACGTTCCGGTTATGTAAACAAATACAATTTCAATCTTGCCTCGCAAATAGGCGATTTCATTTTCTTAGGCTTAAACCTAAACGTACACAACATTAATGAAAAAGCCCTTTATAGTGCAAAAGATGATAATTTTCAAAGCAATAACCCTTTTTTACGATATGCTAATCATCAACAGTATATCAATACTACAGGAGATGGTTTTTCTCTACAATTAGGTAGTATCATCAAATTAACTGATGATTTGCGTTTGGGAGTAAGCTATCAATCGCCTACTTGGTATACATTAAAAGAAGAAAACCGACAAGTATTATATGCTACAACGGGGATTGCTACTAATACATTTGATTCTGACATAGAACTTGTAAATCGTTACGGTGACCCTATTTGGTATGAAAAAGAATACAAATTCCGTACTCCAAGTGCGTGGACAGGTAGTTTAGCTTATATCATAAAGAAAAGAGCTATACTAAGTGTAGATTATACTTATAGAGCTTATAACAATTTAAAGTTCAGAAGTAGTAATATGGAAGGTGAAAATACTATTATCCAAAATGATTTGGGTGATACATCTACCCTTCGTATAGGAGGTGAATTCCGTATTCCATTTAAAATGTTCAAAGGAGAAGACACTGCTAGAAACTTTGTAAGTTTGCGTGGAGGTTATCGTTACGAACAAAGTCCGTACCGCAAAGCCACAGCTACCGTAGGTGACCTTACGGGGTATTCGTTTGGAGCAGGGGTTACCTTAGGAGGAATTCGTTTAGATGCCTCTTACGACATTGCTAAGCAAACAAACCTATACCAGATGTACGAAACAATTCTTACGGATAATGCTCAAATAAAATCAACTTATGGTAACTTCTTGTTTACCTTTACGGCACAATTATTTTAGGTAAGACATAAAAGGTAAAAGATAAAAGAGACGGTAATAAAAAATTGCCGTCTCATTTTTAGTATAATGAAATTACACAGAAATTTAGTAGATGCTGTGATAGAGGGACTTGCCTTTATCTTCAACGACAACCAATACGCCGATAAAGTCGTAGAAAAACAACTGAAAAAAGACAAACGTTGGGGCGCTCGCGACCGCGCTTTTATCGCTGAAACGATTTACGACATTGTGCGTTGGAAACGCCTTTATGCCGAGATTGCCGAAGTGTACGAACCTTTTACAGTGCACAACCTACGCCGTATGTTTGCCGTGTGGGCAACTTTAAAAGGCATTGCCTTGCCCGATTGGGGCAACTATTTTGAAGATACACCCGCACGCCGTATCAAAGGCAAGTTCGATGAGCTCTCCAAGGTAAGAAAACTCCGCGAATCTGTACCCGATTGGTTAGATAAATTGGGCGTAGCTGAGTTAGGCGAAACGATCTGGACAGACGAACTGCACGCTCTCAATAGTTTAGCTCCTGTAGTCTTGCGCGTGAATACCCTCAAAACTTCTATAGACCGCCTGCAACAATTCTTGCGACAAGAGGGGGTAGAAACTTACCCTCTACGCGACTATCCCGATGCCTTGCAATTAGTAGAACGTGGTAATATCTTCAAAACCCAAGCTTTTGCCAATGGTCTTTTTGAAGTGCAAGATGCGTCTTCTCAAAAAGTAGCGCCTTTTTTGCAGATAGACAACAAAGTGAAACGTGTGATTGACACTTGTGCAGGAGCAGGAGGCAAAACGCTACACCTTGCTACCTTGATGCAAAACAAAGGTCAGGTAATTGCGATGGACATCTACGAGCAAAAACTACAAGAATTGAAACGCCGTGCGCGTCGCAATGGCGTTCACAATGTGGAGACCAAGCTCATCGACCCTAAACAATTGAAACGTATGCAAGGTACCGCCGACCGTATACTTATTGATGCCCCTTGTAGTGGCTTGGGTGTATTACGTCGCAACCCTGATGCCAAGTGGAAATTGCAACCTAATTTCTTGGATGAAATACGGACTACTCAACAAGAAATCTTGCAACAGTACAGCAAACTGCTGAAAAAAGGAGGCAAACTTGTATACGCAACTTGTTCGATATTACCAAGTGAAAACCACAAACAAGTAGAAGCTTTTTTAGCTTCCGAAGCTGGAAAAGATTTCCGCTTAGAAGCTGAAGAAGTAATTTTTGCTCATCAATCGGGGTATGATGGTTTCTATATGGCACGACTTTCGCTTTAACTTTGCCAAAGTTTGGAACTTTGGCAAAGTGTAAGTTGTACAGATAGTATTGTACATATCATTATTTTGTTGTACTTTTGCACCCTAAAACTCATCACTCATAAACTCAATAACGAATGAAGAAAATAATAGCACTGATATTCGTAGCGTTTGCAACCATAGCAAATGCGCAGATACACAACCCTGTAAAATGGACTACAGCGGTTGAAAAAATTAACGACTCTGAATATTATTTGGTGAGTACCGCCTCTATTGAAGCAGGTTGGAAACTCTATGCTCAAAATATTCCCCCTAAAGGACCTATCCCTACGACCTTTACTTATGCCAAGACAGCCGACTTTCAGCTCATAGGTAAAACCGAAGAGAGCAAACCTATTGTAAAACACGACAAAGTGTTTGATATGGAGATTGCTTATTTCCACAATCAAGCAGTCTTCAAACAACGCGTGAAAGTGCTGAACGCCGTTGCTTCTATCAAAGCGGAGGTAGAGTTTATGAGCTGTGACGATAGCAATTGCTTGCCCCCTGACACCGCTGATTTAGAGTTTGTCGTCTCTGGTTCAGCTCCTACTGCTCAAGGGGCTACCCCTCAATTCACTTTTGGCAACAACCCTAATAGTGATAACACTACAGCTCCCGCAACTACGGTAAGCGAAACAACTGACAATACAAAAGTCTCTGCTAACTCGCCTATTTCACATCAAGGATTGTGGACGATCTTCTTTATATCGTTCCTCTCTGGTTTTGCGGCTTTGCTCACTCCTTGTGTGTTCCCAATGATCCCAATGACGGTGAGCTACTTTACTAAGCAGAGCAAAAATAAAGCGAAAGGCATTAAGAATGCAGTCATCTATGGTATTTCTATCATCGTGATTTATGTGTTGTTGGGCTCTGCTATTACAGCTGCTTTTGGGGCTGATGCTTTGAATGCTTTGGCGAGCAACTTCTGGTTCAACATCATATTCTTCCTGATATTGGTGATATTTGCAGTCTCTTTCTTAGGAGCGTTTGAAATTACCCTGCCCAGTTCGTGGAGTACCAAAGTAGATGCCCAAGCCGATCGCAGTGGCTTTATTGGTATTTTCTTTATGGCTCTCGCTTTGGCGATAGTGTCTTTCTCGTGTACAGGTCCTATCGTGGGTACTTTGTTAGTACAAGCGGCTTCCGAAGGCGGAATCGCTCCTATTGTAGGAATGTTCGGTTTCTCATTAGCAATAGCTTTGCCTTTTGCCTTGTTTGCAGCTTTCCCCGGTTGGTTGCATTCTTTGCCTAAATCAGGCGGTTGGATGAACACAGTAAAAGTGGTATTAGGCTTCTTGGAATTAGCATTAGCATTCAAATTCCTTTCTAATGCCGACTTGGTATTACAATACCACTGGATAGAGCGTGAAGTGTTTATTGCTATTTGGATTGCCGTATTTGGGGCTTTGTCATTGTACCTCTTTGGCAAAATACGTTTGCCACACGACGATGTTACCGACCGTATCTCGGTGGGGCGATTGATGTTAGGCTTACTTACTTTGAGCTTTACAATTTATATGATACCTGGTTTATGGGGTGCTCCGCTGAAACTTATCAATGCTTTTCCACCGCCACAACACTATAGTGAATCACCTTACGGCGTAGGTTACACCGCTGGTGGAGGTACAGCTGGCATAGACGAAGGGGCATTGCCTGAAGGGGCACACTTGTTCAAACCTCATAACATCATTACTTTTGATGATTACGAAAAAGGATTAGCATATGCCAAACAAGTAAACAAACCTGTGATGTTAGACTTTACAGGTTGGTCTTGCGTGAACTGCCGTAAGATGGAGCAAAATGTGTGGCCTGCCCCTCAAGTGCTTGATGCCTTGAGAAACGAGATAGTGCTCATTTCCTTGTACGTTGATGATAAACGCCCATTGCCTGAAAGCGAAGTACACTCTTCAAAAATTAGAGAGGGCAAAATGATAAAAACTATCGGGCAAAAGTGGAGTGAGTTCCAAACCCTCCGATACAAAGCCAATACACAACCTTTTTACGTATTGATGAATCACGAAGGAGAAAACTTAGTACAACCCATTGGCTATACCCTTGATACCGACGATCCTGATGAGTTTTACCAATGGTTGCAACAGGGAATTACGGCTTTTGGCAAATAAAATCATTTGATGAAAAACAAACACTACATACTCCCTATATTTATAGGCTTAAGCCTAGCTTTGGGGCTCGTTTTAGGAAGACAGCTTGCGAATTTTTATATTCCCAAGCCACCTCCTCCTGTACCTATGCCTATTACTGATATAGATACTATACCCGAGAATCCTTACAAAGTGAAGTTGAACAGACTTATTGACTATATAGAAGAGGATTATGTAGATAAAGTAAATACTGACAGCATTGTAGATCTTACCATTAACAGTATTTTGCGCAAGTTAGACCCACACTCTACCTATATCTCAAAAAGTGATATTCAGGAAGTGGCAGAAACAATGAGCGGTAAGTTTGTAGGTGTAGGAATTAGCTTTTATATGTACAAGGATACCATTGCCGTAATTAAGCCTATAGAAGGAAGTGATGCAATGCATAAGGGGATTCGGTTTGGCGACCGTATTTTGATGGCTGGGAAAGATACTTTGTTTAAAAAGCGCTTGAATACTGACAAAATTAAGAATATTCTCAAAGGCGAAATGGGGTCAAAGGTAGACTTAACTGTTTATAGAAAAAGTAAGGACAGCCTTTTTAAGATAGACATTGAGCGAAAGTTCATCCCTATTAGGAGTATTGATTGCTTTTACAAAGTGAACGATACACTGGGCTATATCCGTATGAATCGCTTTGCCGAAACTACTACCGATGAGTTTACTACGGCACTTAAAGCTTTGGAAAAAGAAGGCATCAACAGTTTAATTTTAGATTTGCGCAATAACTCTGGTGGTTTTCTGAATGTAGGAATTCAGATAGCCGATGAGTTTTTGGCAAAGGATAAGATGATTGTTTTTACTAAAAATAATCGCAAAGAAATAGAAGAGACTTATTCTACTGCTGGGGGATTATTTGAAAACAAACCAATATTTGTACTTGTTAATGAAAATAGCGCCTCAGCCAGTGAGATTGTAGCAGGGGCTTTACAAGATAATGATAGAGGTATAATCGTAGGACGTAGGACTTTCGGCAAGGGATTAGTACAGAGCGAAATGCCTCTACCCGATGGTTCGGCTGTAAGACTTACTACTGCTCGCTATTATACTCCTACAGGGCGTTCTATTCAAAAACCCTATAATTTGAGACATCAGCGTAGAAGTTTCCAAATAGATAATGCAACTGTCCCAGATTCATTAAAATTTACGACTCCTAAAGGAAAAGTAGTGTATGGTGGAGGAGGTATTTATCCTGATGTATATGTGCCGGTAGATATGAAGCCAGAAACCTATATGGTGAATGAAGTACTCAATTCAGGACTTACTAATTTCTTCTTGTTTGAATACTTAGATAGTCATTCTAAAGAGAATTATAAGCCTTCAAAAAAGTATTTTATAAACGAATATAAAGTATCAAAAGAAATGCTTAGCGCTTTTGCTAAATTTCTCAAAGAGCGTAAAATCAATATTGATTTTAAACGAAACAGTTATGATATAGCTAAATATTTAAAAGCCAACTTAGCCGAAATTTGGTTTAATGACAATGTATCAGGACTTATCCGTAATCAAGGTGATTTTTATATTGAAAATTGTTTGTATTACTACAAACATAAACAATCTAAAACAAGTACAGAAAGTAGAACAAAATCAGTAAAAAGAAGAAGTGCTAAATCTATAAAAAGAGTTTAAAAAATATATGAGCAAGAATTTAACATCACGCAGTGAAGATTATTCTAAATGGTATAACGAATTGGTTGTTAAAGCCGATTTAGCCGAAAACTCAGGCGTGCGTGGCTGTATGGTTATCAAACCTTACGGCTATGCTATCTGGGAAAAAATGCAAGCCGAACTTGACCGTATGTTCAAGGAAACGGGACACACCAATGCTTATTTCCCACTATTCGTTCCTAAAAGCTACTTTGAAGCTGAAGAACAAAACGCCGAAGGTTTTGCTAAAGAATGTGCCGTAGTAACTCACTACCGCCTCAAAACCGATCCTAATCAAAAGGGTAAACTAATGGTTGACCCCGACGCTAAATTGGAAGAAGAACTCATCGTACGCCCTACTTCCGAGGCGATTATCTGGAGTACTTATAAGAACTGGATTCAGTCTTACCGCGATTTGCCTATTCTGATCAACCAATGGGCAAATGTGGTACGCTGGGAAATGCGCACGCGATTGTTCCTCCGTACAGCCGAATTCTTGTGGCAAGAAGGTCATACCGCTCACGCTACCAAAGCCGAAGCGCTTGAAGAAGCTGAAAAAATGATGAATGTTTACGCTACTTTTGTGGAGAACTTTATGGCGGTACCTGTCATCAAAGGTCTCAAAACTGAAAGTGAGCGTTTTGCAGGGGCTGTAGAGACTTTCTGTATCGAAGCGATGATGCAGGACGGTAAAGCCTTGCAAGCAGGGACTTCTCACTTCTTAGGTCAAAATTTTGCTAAAGCTTTTGAAGTGAAGTACGCTACTAAAGAGGGCAAACAAGAATACGTGTGGGCGAGCTCTTGGGGTGTCTCTACCCGCTTGATGGGTGCTCTTATTATGACCCACAGCGATGACAACGGACTCGTATTACCTCCTAAATTGGCTCCTATTCAAGTGGTAATCGTACCTATTTATAAAGGAGAAGAACAATTGGAAAAAATCCGTACACATATCCAGCCTTTGCTTGACGAACTTCGCAAGCAAGATATTAGTGTGAAATTCGACGATCGCGACACCCAATCTCCTGGCTTCAAATTCCACGAGTACGAACTCAAAGGGGTACCCGTGCGCTTAGCGGTTGGGCAACGTGATATTGAGAATAACACCTTTGAAGTAGCTCGCCGCGATACGCTTACCAAAGAAACCGTAGCAGGCAACCAAATTATAGTTCATATCCAGCACCTTTTGAAAGATATCCAAGCTAATATCTTCAAAAAAGCTTTAAACTATCGTAATACGCACATTACTGAGGTCAATAGCTATGACGAATTTAAGGAATTACTTGAAACCAAAGGGGGGTTCTTCGCTGCCCACTGGGATGGTACCCCTGAAACCGAAGCACTGATCAAAGAGGAAACCAAAGCTACCATTCGTTGCATTCCTTTAGATGCTAAAGAAGAAGCAGGCGTGTGTATGTACTCTGGCAAACCTTCAAAACGCCGTGTACTATTTGCTAAAGCATATTAAAAAGTAAAAAAGTTCAGTAATCTCTTACTGAACTTTTTTTAATTATCATCCTTCTATCCTTTAAAACTCTTAAACAGAGCTTCCATCTTTTCTCTTTCTTCTTCAGCCAAAGCCGCATCCACTAAAATTCTACCGCTGTGCTCATCAGTAATAATCTTTCTACGAGAAGCAATTTCTACTTGCACTTGTGGTGGAATAGTGAAGAACGAACCTCCTGAAGCTCCTCGTTGGATTGGTACTACTGCCAAACGATTCATCACACTACTGCGAATGCGTTGATAAGCTTTCAGTAAACGCTCTTCAATTTTACCAGCATATTCTTCTGCCTTTTCTCTTAAAAATTCCTCCTCTTTCTCTGTTTCTGCCAAAACAGAATCAAGCTCAGCTTTTTTATGTTTAAGATGAGCATCACGTTGGGCTTTACGTTCATCTACTTGCTTGATAGCCTCTTTCTTTTGGTCTACTTGTGCCTTACCTTCTTTAATGCGTTTTTCAGCCAACTGCACTTCTAACTCTTGAAATTCTATTTCTTTAGAAAGAGAAGTATACTCACGATTGTTGCGTACATTCTTTTGCTGAGTAGTATACTTCTTGATAAGAGCTTTTGCCTCTTCAATTTTTGCCTTCTTCTCTGCAATTCCTGCTTGCAATTCGTCTAATTCTTCTTTAAACTTTACGTGGCGCTTTTTTAAACCCTCTACCTCATCTTCAAGGTCTGATACTTCCAAAGGAAGCTCACCACGAGTGTTCTGTAACTCATCAATCTTAGAGTCAATGAGCTGTAAATCATACAGTGCTCTTAACTTTTCTTCTACGGTTATATCCACTTTTTGTGCCATATCTATGAATAATATTTGATAGGATTTGTATCTACATTTGATATTGAGAGGGCAAAAGTAGGAATTTTTTTTGAAAGATAATCAAATAAAATAAATTTTATGTATTGTTCACTTTCAAAATGACCTATATCTGCTAATAATATTTGCCCCTCAGCCTTGAAAAAATCGTGGTATTTAAAATCTGCACTCACAAATACATCTGCTCCTGCTCGCTTAGCATTTTCAATTGCAAAAGCACCACTTCCCCCCAATACAGCTACTCTTTTCACTTCTTTGCCCCTAAATGCTGAATATCTAATACAGCTTACCTCCATCTTTTCTTTTAAATAAACAAGAAAATCAGCTTCATTCATTGAGGGTTCAAGTTCCCCTATCATACCCATTCCTATATGTTGGTGCTCATTTTCTAGGGTATATATCTCATAAGCCACTTCTTCATAAGGATGATTTTGGTGAAGTGCTTTTAGGATTGGAGCTTGCAAATGCTTAGGGAAAATAACTCCTATTTGTGTTTCATCTTCTGTGTGAAATACATTGGGTTCTCCAATTGTTGGGTGCGAAGATTCATTCCCCCTATAAGTGCCTTTTCCTTCAAGGTTAAAACTGCATTCTGCATAATTGCCTATATTTCCCGCTCCTGCTTCGAAGAGCGCTTTACGTAGCTTTTCAGCATTAGCTTTTGGAACATACGTAATGAGCTTTCTGATAACATTACGCTGTGGAATAAGTATGGCGCGATTGTGCAACCCTAAGCGGTCAGCAATAGAGGCATTCACTCCTAACAGCTGATTGTCTAATGCCGTATGCATACTATAAATAGCTATTTGGTGTTGTATTGCTTTCATCACTACTCGTTCCACATAAGTCTTCCCTGTAAGCGATTTAAGTCCACTGAAGATAATCGGGTGGAAACTAACAATAAGATTACATTTCTTTTCAATAGCTTCTTCTACCACAGCCTCTAAGGTATCTAAGGTGATAAGTACCCCTGTTACTTCAGCATTATTATCGCCCACCAATAAGCCTACATTATCAAAACTCTCAGCATAATGAAGCGGTGCGAGAGTTTCTAATGCATTAATGACATCTTTTATTTGCATAATTTATTTTTAAGAATTTACTACTATCTTACTCTTTCCATTACCTTCCTTCTGTACCACTACTTTCACAGCAATACGCTCTACCATCTCCTGCACGTGAGAGATAACTCCCACTTTCTTCCCTTGATTTTGCAAACTCTCTAACGCATCTAAGGCTACTGAAAGTGTCTCAGAGTCTAAAGAACCAAAACCTTCGTCTATGAAAAGTGTCTCTACATTCATTTTGGTAGACGAAAGCGACGAAAGTGCTAAAGCTAAAGCCAAGGACACCAAAAACGATTCTCCTCCTGAAAGTGAGTATACCGAGCGCACCTCAGCTCCCATATCGTTGTCTATCACCTGCAAACTAAGTGAATTGGGAATGCGTTGCAGAGTGTAGCGTCTATTGAGGTAGCACATCTGTACATTGGCATATTGCAAGAGCATATCCAAAGTATATTCCTGAGCGTATTTGCGAAACGCATTGCCCGTACTACTTCCTATCAAGTCGTTGAGTGAGCTCCAGCGATGAGCGAGTTTTTCCTTTTCTTCTTTAGCCTTGTGTAATTCTGCTGCCATAGTGCGCTGTTGTTCATCTGCTAAGAGTCTGCTTTTTTGAGTTACTACTCTATTGCGCAACGCCTCTTCTTCTGCTGTTGCTACCCCTAATTGCTGAAGCGTATCATCTTCGGTAAGTTCAAGCGGTCGTTTGGCTTTAAGGGTTTCAAGCGCTTGTTGTTTTTCATTCGCAATAGTGTGGTACTGAGCAATACGCTCGTTCAGCAATTGTAGTGCTTGGCGTTCTGTTTGTAACCACTCGTGCGAACGATTTGCCCACTCCTGCATTTTTTCTCTTATAGTTTCTATTTGAGCAGGTTCATATCCCTTCAGCCATTCTTCTATCTTGTGAGTAGCTTCTGTTATATGCGTTTGCGATTGTTGCTGTTGCACCACTAAACTCTCTAAAACCTTTTCATTAGTAGCAATCTGCAACAAGATTGCATTGTACTGTTGTTGGCTCAGCTCTAAGTGAACCGTCAATTCACTTATTTGCTCTTCAAAAGCTGTTTCCTCCTTTTCAGCTTGCTTGCCCTCCAACAATCCCTCGCGTTCTGCTCTCAATGTTTGCCATTGCTCTTGTTCTTTTGCGATACTCTCATTTAGTTCAGTGAAGTCTTGCTCAAGTGCTTGTGCAGATGAAGTGAGCTCAGCGCGCTCTTGGCTAAGTTCGGCTAAGCGCTTTTTGTATTTCTCTACCCGAACCGAATGCTCCTGATAATCGCTGGTAGCCTTGTTTAGGTCAATTTGGAACTGCACTATATCTGTTTGCCAAAGTCTAAGCCAAGCGTCCGAAAGTTGCAAATTCTGTAATTGCTGAGTGTGCTTTTGGCGTTGCTGTTCTTCATTCTCAGCATCTTTAGTAAGTACATTCTGTTCTTCAGTAAGCGAATTGAGTTGTTTAACCACTTCAAAAAAACTTTCTGCTTCCGTTAAAAGATGTTCTGTTTCCGCTATCTTATCCGTGATATATTCCTCTATTTTTGCTGAAGGATAGCTTGAATAATATACTGACTGCGAGAGGCGTTCGCTCTCTTGTCTCCATAAATCAGCGTATTCTATGTTTTGCAACTGCTGACTCTCAATGCGTTTTTTCAGCTCTTTGCCCTCCGCTTCTTTAGTGATAAAGTCTTTAGTAATGGTTTCTAACTGCGCTTTAGCCACCAGGAACTCCTGCTGTACTGTATCGATGAGGTGTTCCACCACAGCCTTGTGGGCATTAGGGTGGTGCACCGACCCACACACAGGACAAGCTTCCCCTTCCACCAAATGTTCACGCAAGAAAGCTACATCTTTAGTATTTTCTATTTGTGCCTTTTGGTAAATGCGCTCAGCGGTATCACACGCTATTTGAGCTACCTCCTTGTTTGTTTGCAACTCAGCTATTGTTTTCTCTGTTTGGCTTTGCACATTTTGCATCTCCTGCAAGAGCCCTTCTCCTTTAGCTTTCTGTCCCTCATATTGCATCATTCGCTTTGCCACTTCTCTATCCGATTGATAGACTTGTAAAGCCAACATAAGTTCCTTTTGTCGTTTGGCAAGAGCCTCCATATCCGTTGAAGGAAGCGCTTCTACAGGGTGTTGCGCTCTCAGCTCACTAAGTTGCAAGCTAAGGCGTTGCCTTGCTTGAGTATTCTCACTCAGTCTTTCATTCAGCTGTTGCTGTTCCATTGCAAGTTGGCTCAGCCACAAAGCATTGCGGTACAATTGCGCTTCATCAGGGTGAGCGCTAAGCCACTGCTCTTCTGTTTGAAGATAACCTTCCCCTTTTTGAATATGCTCAGTTACTTCTCCAAGCTCTGCCTCTTTAGCCTGTAAACTCTTTCGCTTAGCATCGTGTTGCTGTTCTCGTAGCGATAATGCTCTTTGTTGTTCAGTAAGTCGCACATCCAATTCCTTTGCTTTAGCAATGGCAGGTTTGGCAGACTCGTAAGCCTCTTTGGCTGTAGCCAAATCACTTTCGGCAGTTATTTTTTCGTCAGATACTCTTGCCTTATCAGCAGTAAGCTGTTCTTTTTCAGTAGTAGCTTCTTTAAAACGTCGCTCCGCACTCACTAATACCTCTTTCTCTCTTTGCTGGGTGAGGATATCCCCTTTCACGGCTTGCAATTGCTCTATGATAGCAAGCTCAGCAAAACGCTCTGCCTGTGATTCCTTTTCCTCTTCTGCACTTTTTTTATTAGCCTTTGCTTCCTCCCATTGCTTTGTAAAAAACTTCTGATTGTCAAACCACTGCTGTTGTTCTTTTAAAGAAGTAAGCGATGCTTGTAAGGTTTTCAACCTCTCCTCATCGGCTGTCAGTTGCTCTGTTAGCGCAGTGCGTTCCTCTTCAGTTAAAAAAACAATGTTTTCGAGCTGTTTTTCTAAGAGTTGGAGTTCGTTTTTATGTTGCTTGTTAAGTTCGTATACCTGCTTTGAAATACGCGTGTAAATCTCGGTTCCCGTCAGTTTCTCCAAAATATCCGAGCGCTTATCATCGTTCGCTTTTAAGAACGACGTGAAGTCTCCCTGTGCTAAAATCACCGATTTGGTAAACTCGTCAAAGGTCAACCCTACGCATTCCTTTATTTTTTCAAGTACTAAAGTCTTGCGATTTTCTGAAAACACCTGTTTATCAGTGAGGCAAGTAAGTTGTATCTTTTCATTTTGGATAGCCCCCGAAAGTCTGTTATAGGCTCGGCTCACCTGCCATTCAGCTTCATAGGTCTTGCCATCTACCGCCCTAAATACCACTTTGGCATAGCCCGAAACCGCCCCTTTGCGCAAAAGGTTCTTCACATTGTTAGCCTTTACATCCACTCCGCTATCTGTGATTGACACATTACTCTGAGTGGTAGCTAACCGAGGCGTATCGTTGTAAAGCGCAAGGCAAATAGCATCTAAAATCGTAGATTTACCAGCCCCCGTAGCTCCTGTAATAGCAAATAACCCCACCGATTTAAGGGGTTCAGCTTCCAGATTGAGTGTAAAGGGACCTTCTATAGAGGCAATATTATGAAGAGAGACCGAAAGTATTTTCATAAGAAAAAAACCTCCGTGAGGAGGTTTTTAAAAGTTGCTATGTTATTTTTGGAACTTAGCGTATTTGTTTTTAAACTTATCAATACGTCCGGCTGTGTCGATAAGTTTAGATTTACCGGTGTAGTAAGGGTGTGACGTGCGAGAAATCTCCAACTTTACTAATGGATACTCAACCCCTTCTACTTCAATAGTCTCTTTTGTCTCTACGGTAGACTTTGTGATGAAGATATCGTCGTTCGACATATCTTTGAAAGCCACCAAACGGTAAGATTCTGGGTGAATTTCTTTTTTCATTGCAATGCTAATTTTATTACGTAATTTTTTCAGGGCGCAAAGGTACAACTATTTTTTGAATTGGCAAACTAAATAATAAAAATATAAAAACTAAAAACACAATCCACTGATTATTAAACCCTCCAATAGCCTTTGTTCAACAATCACCTAAAATTCATCAAACTCTCAATTACCGCTTTTGCTTCTCATCTCCCACTTTGAAGATAGCCAGCGATAGCAAAGTAAGTGAATAGAGGGAGGTTGCCGTGTGAACTTTGCCAAAGTTTGAAACTTTGGCAAAGTTGAAAACTCCCACTTATCCTCATCTTATCTTCACCTTTCGGTCACTACAGTTCCCCCTCTCTGAGGGTAGTCAGCGAGCTGGCGTAGAGTATGTGTATTAGGGGGAGGTTGCCTTCGTCATTCGTCACTCGCCTCTCGTTATTCGTTCCTTGCCCGTCGTGCTACGACCTTTTTCTTTCGTCTCGAAACCCTGTTTTCGGCATTATTGGCATTATTGTATTATAGTATTAATCAATCACTTATACACCCTTTGTATAACAATCGTCCAAGATTCGTATAAGCATCCTATAAGCTTTGTATAAGCTAACCATACCCATTTTTCCTTTTACCTTTTATCTTTTACCTAAAAACCCCCTTCCGAAATTCTCCGCTCCTTTTCGAAATCGCTAATATGTCACTTTTAGCAGTATACACTTTAGCAAAGTTCATTATCAGTATTATTGGCATTATCAGTATTATTGGCATTATTGACTTTATTTTATAACTTTTTGTACTCTATTCCGTGAAATCCGTGCGAGACTTAAATAAGCAACAAACTGCCTAATGTTAAATACTAACGCCTTCTATCAAACTCTCATTAAATTAGCAATTTGATAAATTATTTGTATCTTTGCACCGTTTGGCGCAGTATTTGATTATTAGCAGTGGATTAAAAGTTAAAAACTCTCACAACTCTTAACTAATTATGATTCATATCGACGAAAAAATATACCTTTGGCTTATAGCAGTACTCATTCCGCTATTCATCATTTTTGCCCTTTCGATGATTCGCAAACGTCGTAGGCAAAAACAATTTGCCTCCTCCCCTACCCTCAGGCGTTTAGCACCTAACCGTTCGCGATTCAAACTATGGGTGAAATGGAGCGTCTTAGCGGTAGTATTGGTGCTACTAAGTATCGCTTTGGCTAACCCCAAGATAGGCACAAAAATTGAAACCGTAAAACGCGAAGGGGTAGATATCGTCTTTGCCATTGATGTCTCTAAAAGTATGCTTGCCGAAGACGTAGCTCCTAACCGTTTAGAAAAAGCAAAACGCATCGCTTTCGAGACCATCAGTCAGCTAAAAGGCGACCGCGTAGGTATCGTGGCTTATGCCGCTAGCGCTTATCCACAGCTCGCTCTCACTACCGACCATTCTGCCGCTAAGATGTTCCTGCAAGGTATGAACACCGATATGCTCTCCTCTCAAGGAACTGCCATTCAGGAAGCAATACGTATGGCAAGTAGCTATTTCGATGAAAATACACCCACCGCACGCTTGCTCTTCATCCTCACTGATGGCGAAGACCACGAAATGGGTGCTACTGAAATCGCTACCGAAGCACAAGAAAAAGGAGTACATATCTACACCATAGGTATCGGCACTGAAAAAGGCGCTCCTATCCCTATCAAAGAAGGGGGCGGACAAGCGTATAAACGCGACCGTAATGGCGAGGTAGTGATTACCAAACTCAACCGCGAACTCTTGCAACAGATAGCCGCTAATGCAGGAGGTGAATACCTCAATGGTGATAATACTCAAAAGGCAGTAAGTCAAATTAATAAGATATTAGACGGAACAGAAAAAAGTCAGTTCGATACCCAAAAGTTCGTAGACTTCAAAGACCAATTTCAGTGGTTTTTAGCGGGAGCTTTGCTCTTGCTCATCTTAGACCTTGCTATCTTTGAGCGCAAAACTCAATGGGTAAAGAAATTGAATCTATTCAACGAAAAAGAAAAAGGCAAATAATAAAAAATCCGTGTGTGATGACCATCGCTAGTTCCCCCTTAGGAGGGGGCTAGGGGGAGGTTTTCAAAGAGATATATTCTATTATGAAAAGCATTCTATACATAACATTATCGTTACTATCCCTCTCAACTTTGGCACAAACCAAAGCCGATAAAGAGGCACAGAAAGCTATAGCTAATTCTAAAAAATACACCTATGAAGGCAATACCGCCCTCAAAGGCGATAAACCCGTGCAAGCCGAAGTAGATTACCGCAAGGCAATAGCCGAAGATAAAAACAACGCTACCGCACAGTATAATCTCGGTACGATGTACTACCAACAAAAGAGCTATGACGAGGCTTTCTCCCGACTTAAAAACGCCTCAACCTCCGATAAAATAACCGAAGAAGAAAAACACAAGGCTTTTCACAACTTAGGCAATGCCTTTATGAAGAACAAAGAGTACGAAAAGGCAGTGCTCACTTATAAAGAAGCTTTGCGTCATAATCCTAAAGACGAAGAAACGCGTTATAACTTAGCAGTAGCCAAAGAAATGCTTAAACAAAACCCACCTCCACCACAAAACAACAAAGACAACAAAGACAACAAAGACAACAAAGACAACAAAGACAACAAAGACAACAAAGACAACAAAGACAACAAAGATAATAAAGATAAAAATAATCAGCAAAACCAAAATAACCAACAAAATCAGAACAA
The DNA here is from genome assembly GCF_054772415.1 of Capnocytophaga sp. HP1101. Taxonomy (NCBI): domain Bacteria; kingdom Pseudomonadati; phylum Bacteroidota; class Flavobacteriia; order Flavobacteriales; family Flavobacteriaceae; genus Capnocytophaga; species Capnocytophaga sp. HP1101. The sequence goes on along the minus strand of NZ_BPUU01000017.1, from coordinate 10,208 downwards.
CCAGAATAATCAGAACAACCAGAATAACCAGAATAACCAAGACAATAAAGATAATAAAGATCAAGGCAATAAACAGGATAAAAACAAAGATAAGAGCAATGACCAAAAAGACCCTAACCAAAATAATCAGCAGAATAAGAACCAAAGCGGACAAGGACAAGGTGAGCAACGCCCGTCTTCTCTTTCACCTCAACAAATGGAGCGTATCTTAGAAGCTATGAACAACGAAGAACGTAAAACCCAAGAGAAAATCAACGCTCAAAAGGTAAAAGGTCAGCGTGCTAAAACTGAAAAAGATTGGTAACAATTAGGTAAAAGGTAAAATGAAATCTAAACTCATATTCTTTATAACTTTCTTAATACAAAGTCTCTACGCACAGCAAGTAGAGTTCAAAGCCGAAGTGAGTAAAAATCAATTAGGTGCTAATGAACGCTTACGCATAGAGTTCTCTATGAATAGAGACGGCGATAACTTCACTCCACCTAACTTTCACGGTTTTACCATAGTGATGGGACCTTCGCAATCGGTATCAAGATCGTGGGTTAATGGAGTAAGTAGTTTCTCCAAAACTTATATTTACATCCTCCAACCTACTGCCAAAGGTAAATTTACCATAGGGCAAGCAAGCATAGAAATTGACGGTAGAACCTATAAAACAAACCCTATAGCTATCACTGTTACTGAGGCGGTAAAAACTCCCTCAATGGATAGAAATACTAATGATATTGCACGTGAAAACCTATTCTTGCTCGCCGAAATATCAAAACCTAACCCTTACCTTAATGAAGCTGTAAGTGTGGTATATCGACTTTACGTAGGTCCAGAAATATCACTTAGCAACTTGCGTTTGTTAGAAGTACCTAAATACCCTAACTTCTGGAGTCAAGATATACGATTACAAAACTATGAAGTAGAAAATTGTACCTATCAAGGTCGTTCCTATCGTTGTATTGTAGTGAAAAGAATAGTGCTTTACCCTCAAAAAACAGGTGCTATCACTCTTGAACCTCTATCTGTAGAAGCTATTATCAATGCTCCTACAGGACAACGAGACTTCTTTGGGCGTCCTTTCTATGAAGAAGTCTCACGTAAGGTAAGTTCTGGCAGTCGTGTTTTAAATATAAAGCCTTTACCTGAAGAAGGTAAACCCGAAAACTTCTCAGGAGCTGTTGGCGATTTCTCTTTTGCTGTAAATGCTACCAAACAAACACTGAAAGCTAATGAAAGTACTCAACTGAAAATAGAGGTATCAGGTAATGGTAACTTCAAACTGTTTGACTTGCCTAAACCTACTTTTCCATCGTCGTTAGAAGTGTATGCTCCTGAACAAAAAGAGGATATCAATACTTCACTTAACGGAATGAAAGGACGCTTAGAGCAAACCTATACTATGGTTCCTGAATACAAAGGGAAATATCCTATTTCAGGACTTTCTTTCTCATATTTTAATCCTAATACTCAAAAATATGTGACTGTAAAGACCGAAGACATTTGGATAGACGTAACCGAAGGTCCTACACCTGATAATGCAACAGCCTCTGATAGCAATGAGAATAGCACTTCTCCTAAATCATTAGCTGGATTACAAATGAACGCTGACCTTCAATCAATACACCAACCAGTATTCTTTGGCTCAACAAGTTATTATCTATGGTTGTTCTTGCCGTTGCTTTTGATTCCTATTGTACTTATCTGGTGGCATATCAAAATGCAAAGAGCTGGCGATATAGAAGGTAATAAAGTGAGAGTTGCCAATAGATTAGCGAAGAAATATTTGGGAGAAGCCAAGCGTAAATTAGGTGATAAAGGTACGTTCTACGAAGCGTTAGAACGCGCTTTGCACAACTACTTAAAAGCTAAACTGAAAATTGAAACTACTGAAATGAGCAAAGATAAAATCACTGAATTATTGCTCAGCCGAAAAGCTACTGAGGTTACGGTAGCTCAGTTTATGGCATTGCTTGCTAATTGTGAAATGGCACGCTACTCTCAGCATCACACTGATGCTTCTATGGAAAAAGATTTTAGCGAAGCAGTACAAGTAATTTCTGCTTTAGATAAACAAGTAAAAAAATAAGTAATAGCTAATAAAAATGAAAAACAATATTTTTATATATCTCTTCCTTTTGCCTTTATTGGTCTTTTCACAAGAAGATAACATCAGTCTTTTTGAGAAAGCTGCTCAATACTACAATCAAGGAGAGTACCAAAATGCAATTGACCAATATAAATTAATTTTGAAGTCTGGTAAAGAATCGACGGCTTTGTACTACAATTTAGCGAATACTTATTACAAACTGAATCACGTTCCTGAGAGCATTTATTATTACGAGAAAGCGCTTCAACTAAACCCCAACAACCAAGAGGCTAAAAACGGATTATTATTAGCAAACCAAATGAAAATAGACGCTATTGTTCCGTTACCCAAAACGTGGTTGCGCCAGCTTTCTGATGCTATTACAGGTTTGTTTAGTTTACAAACGTGGGCAATACTCTCTATAATAGGAATAATGGTATTTGTATTGAGCTTTTTTTGTTACTATTTTTTAGAACAAACCGCTCTCAAACGACTCTTTTTCACTTTGATGTTTATGTCAGTAGCGGTAGCCGTAGGCACTTATTTTATTGCTGATTTTCATAAGAAGCAAATTGAAGGAGAGAAGTATGCTATTTTATTCGATAAAACGGTACGGGTATTTTCTGAGGCTAATTCTTATAGCAGTGAAGTAGTACAGCTTCACGAAGGTACTAAAGTAGAAATTATAGAAAAGAACAATGATTGGATAAAAATTCGTTTGGCTAATGGGAAGATAGGTTGGACTAAAGAAAGTACTTTAAAAGTACTATAATTATGATAAGAGATTTGTGACTTTTCTAAAGAAAGAAAAAGAAATTATTAGCACCTAAAAAAGGTGCTTTTTTGTTTGAAGGAATCTTATGATTAGCTTATACAAAGCTTATACGAACCTTATACGAATCTTGGACGATTGTTATAGAAAGGGTATATATACGCTTCATTTATAATAGTTTACACTAAGCATATACTTCAAGAAATGATGGGATTATGCGAAACTAAACAGCTATAATACGAAAGGTGATTAAAGGTTTTATAGGGGTAATAGTAGGATTGAAGGCTTGTTATATTGAACTAAGACAAATAAAAAAGACTACTTTATTACTAAAGTAGTCTTTCTTTTGTGCCTACGACTGGATTCGAACCAGCACGCCCTAACGAGCACCACCCCCTCAAGATGGCAAGTCTACCAATTTCTCCACGTAGGCTTACGTGATTGTGACCTGGCTGGGGCTCGA
>NZ_BPUU01000017.1:0-6801 GCF_054772415.1 Capnocytophaga sp. HP1101 | reverse complement strand
AAATTGTATAACCCTTGTGACCCGGCAGGGGATCGAACCCTGGACCCCAACATTAAGAGTGTCGTGCTCTACCAGCTGAGCTACCGAGTCATTATGACAATTTGGTGTCTTTATTGTTTTGCGGGTGCAAAGATATAACAATTTTCTTATGTAACAAGAAAAAAAGTATTATTTTTGCGGTCTATTTTTAATATTATATTTCAAATATCTATTATACAACATCTTATATATGAAAATTATTTTACTTGGCTATATGGGAAGTGGTAAAACCACACTTGGGAAAGCGATAGGCGACCTTAAAAACATTTCTTTCATTGACCTTGATTCTTATATTGCTAAAGGTGAGAAACTATCGGTACAAGAGATTTTTAGGAGTAAAGGAGAGATTTATTTCCGAAAAAAAGAAACTGTTTATTTAAAAGAGTTGCTACAAAAAGAAGAAGACTTTGTATTATCGTTAGGAGGAGGAACACCGTGCTTTGGCAATAATATGGCTTTAATAAAACAAGCTACTTCTTTATCTATTTATCTAAAATACCAACCTAAAACTTTAGCTAAACGTCTTATTAAAGAAAAACAGCACCGCCCTCTGCTATCTGAAATTAATGAAGCTGAGTTAGAGGATTTTATTCGCAAGCATCTGTTTGAACGCAATCCCTTTTATATGCAAGCTAACTATATTATCTCTATGGATAATCTTACTGAGGAAGAAAGTATAAGCGAAATTGAAAAAATTCTATAACTCTAAAATATACGAATTAGCAATTAGCTACAAGAAAGAGAAAGGGGCTTCTGCAATAATTTTAATAGGCTCTTTCTTTACGGGGTGAATAAAGCTCAGACTATGAGCGTGGAGGCAAATACCCCCATCGGGATTAGAGCGCTTGGCACCGTACTTTAGGTCGCCTTTGATATGCAAGCCTATAGCAGCCAATTGCGCTCGTATTTGGTGATGACGCCCTGTAATGAGATTGATTTCTAACAAATAATAACGATCATAAGTTTTTAACAGTTTGTAGTGTAGTACAGCTTTTTTGCTGTGCTGCACTTCTTTATTGTAAGCTACCGACTTGTTTTGCTTTTCGTTACGCACGAGCCAATGTGTGAGCGTAGCTTCCTGTTCTGGAGGCATTGCATCTACCAGTGCCCAATAAGTTTTCTGTACCTCCTGTTTATTTGCAAACATCGTATTAAGACGAGCGAGGGCTTTAGAGGTCTTAGCAAAGAGTACTACCCCCGTAGTGGGACGGTCTAAACGATGTACTACCCCGAGGAATACCTCCCCAGGTTTGTTGTATTTTTGTTTAAGGTATTGTTTGACAATATCGCTAAGGGGTGTGTCCCCCGTCTTGTCGCCCTGAACGATGTCGCCCACTCGTTTGTTTACGGCGATGACGTGATTGTCGTCGTATAGCACGGCGACGTTTTTGGCGTTTGTGATAAGTTTCATAATGTCGTTTATTAGTGAAGTAGAAAAAGCGCATTCCGTCGTAGAAAAGACCTAAGAGGAGAATGACTACTGAAATGAGCAGTGTGTATATTGAAAGCCCTTGTGCAATATAGAAATATCCTGCACTAAAACCTCCTAAAAAGAAGAATGCAATGATAAAGAGCCTGAGGCGAATAGTATTCCTCAAATGCGTGTGTTGTTGCTCATAGTGGTTGCGCTTGAGGTAGATTCTTTGGGCGAGTTCAATGCCTAAATCAGTAAAGAGTCCTGTAAGGTGGGTGGTACGTACTACCGAGTTGGATATTTTGGTCACAAAAGCATTTTGCAACCCCATTGCAAAGAGCAAGATGCAAGCTGTAACATCAGCAGGAATATCATTAAGGGAAAAAGCGTATAATCCTACTACCGATAACAAAGCTAAACACTCTAAGAGTGTAGGCTTGAGATACTTGTTCTGGGTGCGATGATAATTAGCATTCTCGATGAGCAAGCCTGAAGTGAAAGAACCGATGAGGAAGGCAAAGATATAGAGAAAGTAAATCAATCCTTTCCAGAACTCGGCTACCGAGACATCGTAGATGAAGTAGGCAAAATGTCCTGTAACGTTGGTTGTGAGTTTACCCACAAACAAAAAGCCGGTAACGTTCACCATTCCTGCGACGAATGAGAGCACTACGGCTATTTGTAAATTGTGTTTAGCGGTACGGCTTTTACCCTGATGGCGGAACATTAGTATTGTTCTTTTTCGTTAGGAAAATCGACGTTTTTTACGTCTTCGATATAATGAGATACCGCATTAGTAATTACCTCTTGCAAATTGGCATATTTGCGCAAAAAACGAGGCTGAAACTCATTACTCATACCCAACATATCCTGCATTACGAGCACTTGCCCATCAACGGCACTACCAGCGCCAATACCAATGATAGGCACGTGAACACTCTGAGCTACTTCTTCAGCTAACTTGGCAGGAATTTTCTCCAATACAATCGCAAAGCAACCTAACTGTTCAAGCAGTTTAGCGTCTTCTTTGAGTTTTTGAGCTTCGGCTTCTTCTTTAGCACGCAAAGCAAACGAACCAAATTGGTGAATAGACTGAGGGGTAAGCCCTAAGTGTCCCATCACAGGAATACCTGCATTCAGGATGCGCTTGATGCTCTCTGCTTCTTTTTTGCCTCCTTCGAGTTTGATAGCGTGAGCCCCACTTTCTTTCATTATTCTTATAGCCGAACGCAACGCCTTTTTAGGGTCGGATTGATAAGTACCGAAAGGCAAATCGACCACCACAAGGGCACGTTTTACCCCACGCACAACCGAAGAAGCGTGATAAATCATCTGGTCTAAAGTAATAGGGAGGGTCGTTTCGTGACCTGCCATTACGTTACTTGCCGAATCGCCAACCAATAGCACATCGATACCAGCACTATCCAATAGTTGGGCAAAAGTATAATCGTAGGCGGTAAGCATTGAAATCTTTTCGCCATTGGCTTTCATTTCTACTACCGACTTGGTAGTTACGCGTTTGTATTCTTTTCTAACTGCTGACATTTTGTTGTAGTTTAAAAATCGGGGGCAAAGATACGAATAATTAATAAATTAGCTAATTTGTAAATTAGTTAATTAGGAGAAATAGCATTTAATCTGCTTTTTTATAAACTATCCAATTGGTATAAACCATATTGTGTTTCTTATCATTTGGATATTTGTAATGTATAGAAGCTCTTATTTTTACAGTAGGTTTATCAAAATTTACTATATCTTGACAATAGCTCATTTTGTTCTTTATATGATGCCCAAAGTTATATCTTTCTCCTTTCTGTAAAACCACTTTACAATCATCTAAATTTGCGGGAGGAACAGAAGGGGGCGGACAACCTTGTATGTCTTTAGCTTTGCCATTTTCATATTCGTATTGCAAACCAAATCGGAAGATGTAATAACTATTAATTTCAATAGGCTCATCAGAATAATTTACAATGAAACCTTTGGCATATTCTTGGGTTGTATCAGTATAGTGCCACCTTGCTTGCACACCTTTTTTGACAGAAATAGTATCGACAATACAATATAAATCATCAGTTTGCTCAGGAGCAGGAGGCTGACGATGACAATGATTGAGGACAATTGTACAAAACGCCGAAAAGAAGAGTGCGAATTTCATAGCTTAATTCTCTCGTATCTTTTCAATAATATATTCGTAATGCGTGTAGTATTTCACAAAATCGAGGTCGGTTACATCGATGATGAGAGAGTTGATAGCGGTGTTCTTCTGTATGAAGTCTAAATAGCCATAGTGTATCTTTTTTAGATAATCGGGGGAGATGTTTTGCTCGTACTCCCTACCGCGCTTCTTGATGTTCTCAATAAGACGGTCGGTATTTTGATAGAGGAATACATACAAATCGGGTTTAATAATTTGGCTATAAAGAATATAGAACAGCTTACGGTAGAGTACAAATTCGTCATCAGTAAGGGTTACCTTAGAGAAGATAAGGGATTTGAAGATATCATAATCAGAAACGACGAACTCCTTGAACAAGTCCATTTGTGCTAACTGTTCACACATTTGCTGATATCGCTCAGTGAGGAAGGACATTTCGAGCGTGAAGCCGTATTGTTTGGGGTTCTCATAGAATTTAGGCAGGAAAGGATTATCGGAAAACCGTTCTAAGATGAGCTTTGCATTGAAGTCTTCGGCTATTTTGGTAGCCAAAGTGGTCTTACCTGAGCCGATATTCCCTTCAATTGCGATGTACTTGTAATTCAAAAACGGCGACTTCTGTGCGGGAAATGAAAGCTGGTCAGTAAGGCGTTGCACGGGTGAAGTATCATCGGTAGTGCGGAGAAGTTCGGCAATTGTTTTTTTGAATATGGGGTGTACTTTAAGGTCGTCGATATTTGCTAAAGGTTTTAGTACAAACTTACGGCGGTGCAGGAGCGGATGAGGCACTGTGAGCACTTCGGTATTAATCACTTTATCGTCATAGAAAAGAATATCGAGGTCGATAGTGCGTGATTGGTAGCCTTTGGACTGAGGCAAGCGCTCACGACCCAGTTCTTGTTCTATTTGCAGGAGTTGTACTAATACTTCCTCAGGTGAGAGGAAGGTACGACAGAGCAAGCAGGTGTTTAGGAAAGCTTCCCCCGAAAAGCCCCACGAAGGTGTTTCGTAGATAGGAGCTATATCGACAATAGTACCTACCCGCATTGCAATACCTTCAATGGCTTGTTGCAGGTAAGCTTTACGGTTTCCTAAGTTACTTCCTAATGATATGTAGACATCGTGGTTCAATTAACAATTGAGAATTAACAGTAATAGAAGTGTTCCTATAACGTTCATTTCTTATAGCTTGTACTTCTTTGGTTATTTCTTCTAATGGGGTACTTCATCAGCGTTTTTGCGCAATTCTTGAAAGACCTCAGCAAAAGAATACTTCTTTTCAGTTTTAGAATCTATCTCAGAGTCCATTTATATAATGTAGGTTAAACGTAGTGAGTGGCAGTAAATACATTAAAACCTCCCCCTACCCCCTCAAAGAGGGGGAATAAGAGACTCAAAAGTAGCCTTTTTCATTGATTATTGATTCTGTAAAAATCGCATTATGTTGTCGTGAATGCGGTGCTCTATATCGGAAGTATCAGCGGGAAGGAACTTCTCGCCCATAATGTTCTCGTAGAGCTCTATATAACGCTCAGAAACGGATTGTACGTACTCATCGGTCATTGTAGGTACTTTTTGTCCTTTTTCGCCTTGGAAACCTTGTGAGATGAGCCATTGGCGTACGAACTCTTTGGAGAGTTGTATTTGGGGTTCACCATTTTCTTGTCGTTGGTCATATCCTTCTTTATAGAAATAACGAGAGGAATCGGGGGTATGGATTTCGTCGATGAGCACTATTTCGCCATCGCGAGTTTTACCAAATTCGTATTTAGTATCTACCAAGATAAGACCGTGTTTGGAGGCGATTTCAGTACCACGAGCAAAGAGCGCATAGGTGTATTTTTCCATCAATCGATAGTCTTCTTCGCTTACAATTCCTTTGCGAATGAGGTCTTCACGGGAAATATCTTCGTCGTGCAAGCCTTGTTCGGCTTTGGTAGCTGGAGTAATAATGGGGTGTTGTGGGAACATATCGAATTCTCGCAAGCCTTCTGGCAAGGGGACTCCTGATAGTTTGCGCACGCCATTTTTGTAGAGGCGTGCTGAGTGACCGGCGAGATAACCGCGAATGACCATTTCGACTTTTAAGGGTTCGCAGACTTGCCCAATTGACACATTGGGGTCAGGAGAAGCAATAAGCCAATTAGGTACTATATCTTCAGTTTGTTGCAAGAAACTTACAGCCATTTGATTTAATATCTGACCTTTATAAGGAATACCTTTGGGTAATATGGCATCGAAAGCGGAAATGCGGTCGGTGGCAATCATAATGAGGGTATCGTCTTTAAGCTGATACACATCACGCACTTTCCCTCTGTAAACGGATTTTTGTTTAGGGAATTTAAAGTTTGTTTTTGTTATAGTATTCATTTCTGTAAATGGTTAAAAATCTCTTTTCGGTGCAAAGGTAATAAAAAATTACAAATGACGAATTACGAATGATGAAAAAAGTGGGGTTGGAAATTGTAATGTCTTAAATACCAAATAATGCCAATAATACTAAATAATGCCAATAATACCAATAATGCTAATAATACCAATAATACCAATAATACTGATGATAAACTTTGGCAAAGTATGTACAGGGTGCGAGCCACACGGGCAGGTGGAAACTTTGGCGAAGTGTGGAGGAGTCGGATTTTTCGGATAAGTCAGATTTTTCTAGAAATTCTGAGGTGCGAGGTCGTAGCACGACAGGCAGTAAAGGTTTTGTGGATATCAGAAGATATCGGAGAAATTCGGAAGGGATTTTTTAGGTAAAAGATAAAAGGTAAAAGGTAAAATGGGTATGGTTAGCTTATACAAAGCTTATACGAACCTTATACGAATCTTGGACGATTGTTATACAAAGGGTATATAAGTAATTGAGAGTTAGTAGTTAAGAGAGAAGAAAAAAATGCCGAAAATAGGATTTCGAGGCGAAAGAAAAAGAAGCGCAAGCCGTACAGACAGATAAATAAAGACGAGCGAATAATGAAGATATGATGAAGGAATGATGAACAAAACATCCCCCCTATTCACATACTCTGCTCTCGCAGACTACCTTCAAAGGGGGAGTATAGCGACGCAAAGGCGGTGCGAGCCACACCAGGCAGATAAATAAAGACGAACAAACAATGAAGGAATGATGAAGATATGATGGAAGGAATGATGAACAAAACATCCCCCTTACCCCCCTTCAAAGGGGGAG
>NZ_BPUU01000016.1:0-108911 GCF_054772415.1 Capnocytophaga sp. HP1101 | reverse complement strand
AACCTATTTCAGGATATGACACTTTTACCTTTTATCTTTTACCTAAAAACTCTCTTCCTAATCCCTTCGTTTCCTTCCGACATCCCCAAACCTTTACTGCCTGTCGTGCTACGACCTCACACCTCCGAATTATCTGAATTATCTGAACTATCCGGCTTATCCGAAAAATCAGACTTCTCCACACTCTGCCAAAGTTTTTCTCCTGCCCGTACGACTCGCACTGCCCGTCGTGCTACGACCTTTGTCAAAGTTCATTATCAGTATTATTGGCATTATTGGTATTATTGGCATTATTGGCGGAGAGGTAAATATATTTTTTTTCTTTCTTACACCTGTTTCAATTTTTTAACGTACATTTGCCCCGTTTTTTAAAACAATACAAAATATAAATATGCAAATAGAAGTATTAAAATCTAAAATTCACCGCATTAAGGTTACAGCTGCCGATTTAAACTACATCGGTAGTATTACCATTGATGAAGATTTATTGGACGCAGCCCAAATGATTGAAGGAGAAAAGGTGTCGATTGTAGATGTTAATAATGGCGAACGCTTCGAAACTTATATCATTAAAGGAAAAAGAAAATCAGGTGCTATTGTGCTCAATGGTCCTGCCGCTCGTAAAGTGCAAAAAGGCGATATAGTAATCATCATATCCTACGCTTTAATGGATTTTGAAGAAGCTAAAATCTTTAAGCCTTCTATTATTTTCCCTAATGAAACAACCAACTTAATTGAATGAAAAAGTTCTTAAAGATAGCCCTCCCGATATTTGTAGGCGTTTTTTTGTGTTGGTATGCTTATCGCCAATTTAACGAAGAGCAATTCCTCCAGATAAAGCACACTTTCCTAAACGCCAATTACTTCTATATCATTTTGGCTGTATTTTTAGGCTTTTTAAGTGATCTTTCACGAGCTATCCGTTGGAATTTATTGCTAAAACCTTTAGGATATCGCACTGCCCTTTTACATAGGGCAATAGGCGTGTTTATAGGTTATTTGGTGAATGTGACCATACCGCGTTCAGGCGAAGTATCTCGCGCCTTAGTAGTGAGCAATTACGACGGAGTCCCTTTCGAGAAGTCATTAGGCACCATCATTTCTGAACGCATCATCGATTTGCTTTTGCTTCTCTTTTTCACTATGCTTGCCTTTATTCTGCAATTCGAGGTGATAAGCAACTTTCTTCTCTCTAAAATCCCTTTTCAAAAACTAATGTGGTTAATGGGGATAGGAGGTCTTTCATTCATTATTTTCTTGTATTTCATTTACACCTCCGATAAGCCTTTTTTTATCAAAGTAAAAGTATTTTTAAGCGGAATTAAAGAAGGAATCCTTTCAGTAGTGAAGATAAAGCATAGAGCATTATTCCTTTTCCATACTCTTTTCATTTGGGGAATGTATTTCTTAATGTTCTATATCCCATTTTTTGCCTTACCCGAAACCACTAATATCAGTTTGCCCAATGTGCTTACCGCTTTTGTGGTAGGTAGTTTTGCAATGAGCTTCACCAATGCAGGCTTTGGTTCTTATCCGTTTTTTATCGCCGAAGTATTATTTTTGTTTGGGGTAGCTACTCCTGTAGGTACAGCCTTTGGTTGGATTGTCTGGACGTCACAATTCGCTATGACGCTCTTGTTAGGTAGTATTTCTTTCTTCCTTCTCCCTCTGTTGAAGAAACGCAATCCGTAGATTTTCTCTGATAAATTTAATTTAAAATGAGAGAGAGTCTGAAAAGTCCTTTTTGTGTCACTACACTCCCCCTTTGGAGGGGGTAGGGGGAGGTTAATTATTAGTTCTTCGATTATTTTATTTTCTATCTTTTAATTCTCTAAATATAAATCAATAAGCCCTTCTGGGGTTTTTATAATAATTTTCTTTTGAGCTCTATCTATCTTCTCAATAAACTCATCAACCATAGGGATAAGTATCTCATTTCCGTTCTCATTCTCAATTTCAAAAAGTGCTTGAGAAGTATTATCGTTTATCCCCATAACTTTTCCGACCTTTCCGTAGTGTATATCTTCTACCTGAAAGCCTATCACTTCGTGGTAATAAAACTTATTCCCTGAAAGTTTAGGCAATACCGATAGAGGTAAATATACTTTGTGTTTTAAGAGCGCTTCGGCATCAGCCTCAGTTTCTATCTCTTCAAACTTTACGCGCAATAAGTCGGACTTGTGTAAAGTGCTTTTTTCAATAAAAAAAGGAACCAGATTATTGCCTAAAGCAATAAATACTGATTCCATTTCTTCATACATTTCAGGGTCGTCGGAATCTAACTTAATTAGCACCTCGCCCTTAAAACTAAACTTCGACACAATTGTTCCTATATAAAAACAATCTTTTAAAGTCATAAACTATGCCTCAGTTTCGTTATTCTCTTCAGCAGGAGCTTCAGCTTCTGTGGCCTCTGTAACTTCTTCAGCTACCTCAGCAGTTGCTTCTTCAGCTTTAGCTACAGCTGCGTTTTTGCGCTTCTCATTAGCTTCTTTTTCAGCGTCCAAAGCTTTTGCTTTTGCTTCTGCTTTCTCTTTAGCTAATTTTTGCTCTTTTGTAGATACTTTGTTAGCTTTTTCTTCCACCCAAGCATTGAACTTAGCCTCTGCTTGTTCTTCGGTCAAAGCTCCTTTGGCAACTCCTCCAAGCAAGTGGTATTTAAGTAATACCCCTTTGTAAGAAAGAATACGGCGAGCCGTATCACTTGGTTGAGCTCCGTTTTTCAACCATTTTACCGCTGCATCTACATCAATTTCAATCTGAGCAGGGTTGGTAACAGGATTGTAAGTCCCTAATTTTTCAAGGAATTTACCATCTCTTTTTGCACGTGAATTAGCCGCTACAATCCAATAGAATGGTTTGCCTTTTTTCCCGTGACGTTGTAATCTAATTTTTACTGGCATAAAAAATTTAATTAGTGAGGTTCACGACCTCGTTATTAATTCGGGCGCAAAGGTAATATATTTTTTCATATTAACAACGCTCTTACAGAAAAAAGTTTTACTTTTGCACCTTGAATTTGTTATGGCAACGCTCTGTTGCCTTGTATAAACTATGAAAATATCATTTAAAAACGATTATTCCGAAGGCGTTCACCCTTCTATTTTAAACCGAATGTTAGAAACCAATCTTGAACAACAACAAGGTTATGGTTGCGATACTTATACGGCTAAAGCTAAAGCTCTTATTGCCGAAAAACTCAATAATCCTCAAAGTAAAATATATTTCGTAAGCGGAGGTACACAAGCTAACCTCTTAGCATTAGGGGCAATGTTGCACCCCTATGAGAGTGTTATTACCTGCGAAACGGCTCACATCTGCGATAGCGAAACAGGGGCTATTGAAGCTACCGGACACAAAATACACCTCACCCCCGCAATAGATGGTAAAATACAACTTGATGATATTCGTGACGTAGCCACTCGTTATACCAATTTTCCTCACCAAGTAGTACCCCGATTGGTGTACATTTCTAACGCTACCGAATTAGGCTCTATCTATACCCTTCAAGAGCTAAAAGATTTGTACTATCTGTGTCAAGAACTGAACCTCTTACTTTATATCGATGGAGCGCGTTTAGCTCACGCTCTCAACGCTTCAGGGAATGATATCACTTGGGAAGATTTAGCCCGTTATACTGATGCCTTCTATATAGGAGCCACTAAGAACGGAACAATGTTTGGTGAAGCTATCGTGTTTAATAACCCTGAACTTCAAACGGGCTTTGAGTACCATATCAAACAAAAAGGGGCTTTACTTGCCAAAGGTAGATTTCTCGGCATACAGTTCTTGGAGCTTTTCCAAAATAATTTATTTGATGAATTAGCCCTTCACGCAAATGCTCAAGCCAAACGCATTCAAGATGCTTTTATAGAAAAAGGAGTACACTTCTTGTCGCATACTCCTACTAATCAGGTGTTCCCTATTCTCACTAATGAACAAGTAGCTCTTCTGCAAACGCAATTTGACTTTTACATATGGAAGAAAGTCGATGAAAATCACACTGCCATACGCCTTATTACCTCTTGGGCTACTACTAATGAAGATATCCAAACTCTCATTAACGCTATTAAAAAGCTATAATCTTTTTATCAGTGATATGTTTTCACGGCTTCCACAAAGGCAATAGCGTTTTCAACGGGCACATTAGGTAAGATACCGTGCCCTAAGTTAGCAATGTAGTGCTCTTTGCCAAAAGCATCTATCATTTCTTTTACCTTCTGTTTGATTTCTGTGGGAGAGGCTAATAATCGTGAAGGGTCGAAGTTTCCTTGTAGTACTTTTTTACCTCTTGTCAGTTCACGGGCTATTTCGGGCGCACACGTCCAGTCTATCCCTAAAGCAGCTGCTTTTGAAGTTGCCATTTCAGGAAGTGCATACCAGCAGCCTTTTGCGAACACAATCACTTTGGTAAGAGGTGCAAGAGCCTCTACTATTTGGTTGAGGTAATACCACGAAAACGTCCGATAGTCGTCAGGTGCTAAAACGCCTCCCCAGCTATCAAAAAGCTGTACAGCATCTACCCCTGCTTTTACTTTTTCTTTTAAGTAAAGAATCGTCGTGTCAGTAATCTTTTGCAATAAAGTATGAGCTACCGAAGGCTGAGTAAAACAAAGCTCCTTTGCCGTCGAAAAATCACGTGAACCTGAACCTTCCACTGCATAACAAAAAATCGTCCAAGGCGAACCTGCAAAGCCAATAAGAGGTACGCGATTATTCAGCATCTGCTTGCTGAGCTTTACCGCTTCCATTACATAGCCTAAGCGCTCTTCAATATTGGGTACAATCACTTGTTCCACATCTTTTGCCGTACGGATAGGCTTAGGTAACCACGGTCCTACGCCTTTTTTCATCTCTACTGCTATATCCATAGCCTGAGGTACTACCAATATGTCCGAAAACAATATGGCAGCATCTACCCCCACTATATCTACAGGCTGCACAGTAATTTCAGCTGCCAATTCTGGCGTCTGGCAACGCGTAAAGAAGTCGTACTTATCGCGTAAGGCTCTAAATTCTGGCAAGTAACGCCCTGCTTGGCGCATCATCCACACCGGCGGTCGTTCAGTAACCTCACCGCTCAAGACTCTCAAGAATAAGTCGTTTTGTATCATATTTTAATTTACATAAAACAGACTGTCCAAGAACAAAGTTCATTGGACAGCCGTTATAAAAGAAATAATAACTTTTAAATGCTTTTGATAATAGTAACGAAATCGTCTGCTTTAAGGGCAGCCCCACCTATGAGTCCGCCATCTACATCTTCTTTAGCAAAGATTTCTTTCGCATTATCTGGTTTTACGCTACCTCCGTACAAGATTGATACTTTATCAGCAACCTCTTTGCCGTACTTGTCAGCAATGGTTTTGCGAATAAAGTGGTGAATTTCTTGTGCTTGGTCTGGAGTAGCGGTCTCGCCTGTACCAATAGCCCATACAGGTTCGTAAGCCAATACAATGTGTTGCCAAGCCTCAGCAGGCAAGTGGAATAATCCATTTTTAATTTGGCTACCCATTACGTCAAAGTGCTTGTTGGCTTTGCGGTCAGCTAACTCTTCACCAATACAGAACACTACACGCATATGGTGTTTAAGAGCTGTGTCCACTTTCTTAGCCAAACTCTCATCAGTTTCGTTAAAGTATGCACGGCGCTCAGAGTGTCCTAAGATAGTGGTTTTTACCCCAATACTGCCTAACATTTCAGCAGAAATTTCTCCCGTGTAAGCACCGCTTTCAGCAAAGTGCATATTTTGGGCAATTACTTCTATGTGGCTACCTTTTACCGCCTCTACAGCCGGAATAAGGGTTACAAAGGTAGGGGCAATCATTACCTCAGCATTGGTTTGAGGTACTTTTTTCAATAGGTCGGAAATAAGCGCTAACGATTTGTTAAGGTCGTTATTCATTTTCCAGTTCCCTGCTACAATTTTTTTTCTCATATAATGAACTTTTAATTTTTTAACTGTTCGGCAAAGATACAAACAATTTACCAATTAGCAAAATTACTGATGAATACTTCTAACGAATTACCTAATAAGCTAATTTATATTGTTTCTAATAGAATATTACCGTATCTTTGCCCCGTCTTTTAAAAGCAATTGCTTTTCAATGACGAAAATGAACCATAAAGATTATTTAATTTAGAATTATTTTTTGTCGGTAAGCGATGGGAATCTGCTTACCGATTTTTTTATACGTTAAAACGGAAGTGCATAATATCGCCGTCTTTCACAATATATTCTTTACCTTCCACGCGCATTTTACCGGCTTCTTTCACTTTAGCCTCGCTGCCATAAGTAATAAAGTCATTATACGCAATCACTTCAGCGCGAATAAAACCCTTTTCAAAATCGGTATGAATAACTCCAGCAGCTTGCGGGGCAGTGTCCCCTTGATGAATCGTCCAAGCACGCACTTCTTTTACTCCAGCGGTAAAATAAGTCTGTAAGTTCAACAAATGATAAGCAGCGCGAATGAGTTTTGAGGCGCCTGGTTCTTCTAAACCTATATCTTCCAAGAACATTTGGCGTTCTTCATAACTTTCTAATTCAGTAATATCTGCCTCAGTGGCTACTGCCAACACAATCACTTCAGCCTCTTCACCTTTTACAGCCTCTTTTACTTTTTCTACATAAGCGTTTCCGTCTTTAGCCGATTTTTCGTCTACATTGCACACGTATAGCACGGGCTTAGTAGTAAGCAGTTGGAAACTGTCTAACAACTCTTTTTCTTCATCGCTTACTTGCACGGCACGAGCCGAAACACCCGTGAGTAAAGCGTCCTTCACACGGTTGAGCAAGTCCATTTCTTTCGCTGCTTTCTTATCGCCTGCTTTCGCTGCACGCGTTACTTTCTCCAAGCGTTTTTCTACCGTTTCAAGGTCTTTTAACTGCAATTCTATATCAATAGTCTCTTTGTCGCGTATGGGGTCTACACTGCCGTCCACGTGCACGATGTTGTCATTTTCAAAACAACGCAATACGTGGATAATCGCATTACACTCGCGTATATTTCCCAAAAATTGGTTACCTAAGCCTTCGCCTTTGCTTGCGCCTTTCACCAATCCAGCTATGTCCACAATCTCTACCGTTGCAGGCATTACACGCTCTGGTTTTACAAGGCTTTCAAGTTTTTCTAAGCGAGGGTCGGGCACGTTCACCACACCCAAGTTGGGTTCTATGGTACAAAAAGGGAAGTTAGCACTCTGTGCTTTAGCATTCGATAAACAATTAAATAAAGTAGACTTTCCCACGTTAGGCAGTCCTACAATTCCTGCTTTCATATATTTTTAATTAACAATTAATAAATAGCAATCAAGGGGGTGATATGTTGTTTAATTGAGAGTTATATTGTTCGTTTATGGTAACCATCACCAATTCCCCCTTTGCAGGTTGTCCGCGATAGCGGAGTATGTGAATAGGGGGGAGGTTTTTTGCACTGCTCAATCTAACCCTTGATTTGCTTCTAATAACTAACAGTTTCAAGGTGCAAAAATACAACAAATATAATAAATCCCAAAATTGCCCTCAACTCTCACACCAAAAACAATTGATTTTTCTTTTTAGGATAACCGCGTTTGATAGTATAGAAGTTGAAACAAATTGTTTTCAAAGGTCAAAAAAAATAGACAGATTCCTGTCTATTAATGCCTATTTCCTTCATCTTTTGTTCGCCTTACCTTCGTCTTAGCTTCGCTCTAGAGCCACTGAAGAGCCACTCATTGTTCGTTCTTCCTTCGTCTTTCCTTCATCATTTGTTCGTCATTTGTTCGTCATTTGTTCGTCATTTGTTCGTTCATCGTTCGTCTTTCCTTCGTATTTGCGTCGCTACATTCCCCCTCTTTGAGGGGGTTAGGGGGAGGTTTTGTTCGTCATTTGTTCGTCATTTGTTCGTCATTTGTTCGTTCTTTGTTCGTCATTTGTTCGTTCTTTGTTCGTCATTTGTTCGTTCTTTGTTCGTTCTTTGTTCGTTCTTTGTTCGTTCATTGTTTGTCTTTTGTTCGTCTATCCGCCAGTCGTGCTACGACCTCGCACCGAATAAGTATTTGCATTTTGAGTATTATTCGCATTCTGATTCAAAGGGAAGTTAGTCTTTTCATTCCTTCTCGGTATTCAGCCACAATCTCATCAATCACTTCTTGAGCGCTTTGTACCTTAGTGATAAGACTCGCTACTTGTCCTATTTCTAATTCACCTTGTTCCATATCACCTTCAAACATACCTTGTTTGGTACGGCGGTTACCTACTAAAGTTTTGAGGTTTTCAACCGTAGCTTGCTGGGTGTTATACAGCTCTTTTACTTGATTGTAAAAGCCGTTTTTGAGTAGACGAACGGGAGCTAACTCTTTTAAGGTTAGTTTGGTATCGCCCTCACCAGCGGCTACCACTTTCTCTTTGAAGTTAGGGTGTACCGAAGCCTCGGTAGTAGCTACAAACCTGCTGCCTATCTGCACGCCTTCAGCCCCTAAAGCAAGGGCAGCGAGCATACCACTACCGGTAGCAATACCCCCTGCGGCTATGAGAGGGATATCTATCACACGGCGTACGGTGGGTATGAGTACCATTGTACTAGTTTCTTCCCTACCGTTATGACCGCCTGCTTCAAAACCTTCGGCTACTACGGCATCTACGCCTGCCACTTGTGCTTTAAGAGCAAACTTACTACTGCTCACCACGTGCGCTACTTTGATACCCTCTTTTTGCAATAGAGAAGTATAAGTAGCAGGATTGCCCGCCGAGGTAAAGACAATTTTTACCCCTTCACGCAAAATCACCTCAATAGCCTTATCCATTTCGGGGTACATAATAGGGATATTTACCCCAAAAGGTTTATCGGTAGCGGTTTTGCACTTGCAGATGTGTTCTGCAAGGGTTTCGGGGTGCATAGAGCCTGCGCCCAATAGCCCCAAACCGCCTGCGTTGCTCACTGCTGAAGCCAACCGCCAACCGCTTGCCCAAATCATTCCGCCCTGAATAATAGGGTATTGTATGTTAAAAAGTTCTGTAATACGGGTTTTCATCGTTATTTTAAATTTTCTTTTTCTTTTTTAGGTACTTTGGCAAGTACTTCTTCGTAAGAATGTTGTACCATTTCTTTAATGAGGGTAGGAGGGAGGCTCTCTACCAAAACTGTATTCCAAAGTTTCTTGTTTAGGTGATAGCCTGCCACTATCTTTTCAGGGTATTGTTCACGAAGTTCTAAGGCACGCTCAGGATTGCATTTGAGACTTGCCCTCAAAGGAACGCTTTCTAAATTTGTAAGCACGAATATCCTTCCGCAAATGCGAAAAGCCAATATATCCTCGCCAAAAGGCATATCTTCGGTAGTGTGAGATAAAGACAAACAAAAATCTCTAAAGGTTTCTAAGTTCATTGTTTTAGATATGAGGTAAGACAAAAGGGTTGCCTAATATTCAAGACAACCCTTTTATTTTTCTATTCATTTGCTAATTTATCTGCTTGTCGTGCTACGACTATGCTTTTGAGGTCAATGATTTGAAGAATACAAATCCAAAGCCTAAAGTGAGCATACAGTGGAATGGAAACATACCAAAGTCGTTAAGGCGCACGGCACTGTACAAGCCAAAGAGGAAGTACAACATTAGTAAGAACTCTACTATCATATTAGGAGATAGCTTGGTGTTGATGTATTTGTTGTTTTTCCAACTATCGGTAAGTGCATTGATGTTAAATTTAGGAGTGCGAACGAATTCACTGCGTTTACCTGCGTGACCTTCAAGTACAGCCACTGTGTTATGGAACGAGAACCCTAAAGCTACTGAGAAAAATGTGATAAATAGCTTGATGTAGTTCAAAAAGTCATCAAAGGTTTTGCCTTGCAGATTCTTATAAGTGAACCAATAACAGATGAACAAAATCACAGTACTGATAATAAAGAAACTGGTGATGTGGAATATCCACGCTAAGTGTCCGTATTGGTTTTTGATGTACAACATTGGGATACTGAGTATTGATACTACGAATACCCATAAGAACATAGAGCTATTGAGAAGGTGCATTACGCCGTGGAATTTGGTTTTCCAACCTATATTTTTAGCTTTTAATACACGACTTACACTCTTGCGGAAGTTTTCAGCGCCACCTTTGTTCCAACGGAATTGTTGAGAGCGTGCAGCTGAAATCACTACTGGTAATTCAGCAGGGGTTTCTACGTCTTCGAGATATTTGAACTTCCAGTTTTTGAGCTGTGCACGATAGCTAAGGTCAAGATCTTCGGTAAGGGTATCGCCTTCCCAGTTACCTGCATCATAGATACACGCTTTACGCCAAATACCTGCGGTACCGTTGAAGTTTATGAAGTGACCTTTGGAGTTACGACCTACTTGTTCAAGGGTAAAGTGCACGTCGAGGGCGAGCGCTTGTATTTTAGTAAGGATAGAGTAATTGCGGTTGATGTGTCCCCAGCGGGTTTGCACTACGCCTATTTCGGGGTCTTTGAAGTATACTACGGTACGTTTAAGCCAATCAGGTTGAGGCATAAAGTCGGCATCGAAGATAGCGACGAAGTCACCTTTAGCTATGGCGAGTCCTTCTTTGAGGGCACCTGCTTTAAAGCCTTCGCGATTGGTGCGACGAATGTGTTGAATATCAAGTCCTGTAGCTTGTAGGTTTTTGATAATTTCAGCGGTTTCGGCTACTGATTCGTCAGTAGAGTCGTCGAGCACTTGGATTTCTAACTTGGTACGGGGGTACTCTAATTTGGCGATGTTTTCGAGCAAACGAGGCACGACATACTTTTCGTTATAGAGTGGTAGCTGGATAGTTACGTAAGGTATTTCGCGAGGGTCGAGCAAGTTAAATTTTGGAGCCTCGTCGTTTTGCTTACGGTGTTTTAAGTAGTTGAGCAGTAAGTTCAGCATTGAAAGGCTGTAAAGGAAAATGCCTAACAGTGATACGCAATAGATTACGATGATAGTGTAATTAATAATTGTTGCCATAAATTATTGTTTTATGTTCTTTCATTACAATTTGATTTTGCAAAAGTACATGTTTTTTTGAATACGCCAAGAAAAAAAAGAAATATTTTTTGAAAAATATATCTTGTTTTTATGCTAATAAGCTATATATCAATAATTAACTTTGAAGTTGCTTTATGACTGTACGCACAGAGATAAAACCAATTTCTTCTTCTGGAATATCTTTAAGGGCAATCCACTGTAGTTCTTTTATTTCATCGGGGGCTACAATATGTACTTCTTCGGCTTTGAGTTCACATTCAAAAAAAATATCCATAGTGCGATAGGGTACATTTTTGTACAGGTAATTATTGGGGTAGGTGGTGATAAAGCGCAATTGTTCGGGTTTGATGATGAGTCCCATTTCTTCTTTTACTTCACGACAGGCTGCTTCTTGGGCAGTTTCATTAGGGTCGATAAAGCCACCTGGGAGGTCGAGTTTTCCTTTGTCGGGGTTCATATTGCGGACTGTAAATAGTATTTTATCTTTGTGTTTAAATACTACTGCTACTGCAGCGGCAATGTTGTGGAAATAGGTAAAACCGCAATCGTGGCACAAAAAGCGCACGTTATTAGGGAATTCGATGTTTGTAGAAGTACAATTTGGGCAATGTTTGAATATACTTTCCATAGTGTTTAGATATTTTTTGTAATATAATGCGAATCAAGGGTTGAATTAATTTCTGTATCTAAAATTTATTTTAAAATCTCGCACGGATTGCACGGATTACACGGATTTTTTACTAACAAGTTTAAATAATCTGCATATTTGTTCACGGATTTATCACCTATAAGGTGAAGAATTTCACAGATTTATGACTCAAAATAATATTTAAAATAACTCAAACAGCTTCTTAGTTTTAGTTTTGACAAAGTGCGTTTCATTAAGGTTAGAAAAATATTCCGGATATGCCTATTACACGGATTTTTTACTAACAAGTTTAAATAATCTGCATATTTGCTCACGGATTTATCACCTATAAGGTGAAGAATTTCACAGATTTATGACTCAAAATAATATTAAAATAGCTCAAACAGCTTCTTAGTTTTAGTTTTGACAAAGTACGTTTCATTAAGGTTAGAAAAATATTCTGGATATGCCTACCTTATACGAACCTTATACGAATCTTGGACGAACCTTATACGATAGCTATACCTATGGTATCTCTGTGTAAGAGGTGTTTTGTAGAAATATTTTCTACATCTTATAGGACTTCACTTGTAGAAATAACTTTTTATACTTGTTGTCTCTTTTTATTGGGCGACAAATATACTAAATTTTATCATCTGGAAAAAATAATTTGTAAAAATAGTCTTTAATTGTTTTTTTAGTTGTACCTTTGCAGAGAAATTGAAAGTGTAATTTTATGGACATATTACTCAAGTCGGCAAAGATTATTGATCAAGAGAGTGCTTATCACGGCGCTGTAAAAGATATTTTAATTTCAGATGGGATTATTGAACAGATATCGAGCCATATTGCTGTTGAAAGTGCAGATAAGGTGTTGGAAAACGCTTATGTCTCGCAAGGTTGGACGGATAGCAGTGTTTGTTTTGGCGAACCAGGCTTTGAGGAAAGAGATACTTTGGAGAACGGAATGCTTACTGCGCAAAAGAGTGGTTTTACGCACGTGCTGGTGAATCCGCTTACTCAGCCTATAGCCGACACTAAGCAAGCTGTAATGTATATCGGGGAAAAGACGAAACATTTTGCAGCTACTGCTCACCCTATTGGAGCACTCACCGTAGAAAGTAAGGGGGAATTTCTTGCCGAGCTTTACGATATGCAGAGTGGGGGAGCGGTGGCTTTTGGTGATTATAAGAAATCTATACACAACAGTAATTTATTAAAGATAGCATTACAATACACTCAGCCTTTTGATGGGGTTGTTATATCCTTTCCGAATGACGCTAAAATTATGGGGAAGGGTGTGGTGAATGAGCATATAGAGGGCACGCGTTTGGGACTGAAAGGTATTCCTGCTTTGGCTGAAGAGCTGTGTGTGGCGAGGGATTTGGCTATATTGGAATACGCAGGAGGGAAATTACACATTCCTACTATATCTACAGCGAAATCGGTAGCGCTTATTGAGGAAGCTAAAAATAAGGGGTTGGACGTAACTTGTAGCGTGGCTATTCATAACATTCATTTTACTGACGAGGTTTTAGAAGGTTTTGATACTAATTATAAAGTGTTGCCTCCTTTGCGCGATGCTGAAAATGTAAAGGCTCTTAGAGATGCTTTACAAAGGGGAGTGATAGATTTTGTTACGTCAGACCACAATCCGTTGGACATAGAACTCAAGTTTAAGGAGTTTGACCTTGCCTCGTTTGGTACTATTGGGTTGGAGAATGTCTGGGGAATTCTTAGTCAGTATACAGATGTTGAAAGGGCAGTAGCTCTACTTACCTCGGCGCGCAAACGTTTTGGGATACCTACTGCGCCCATAGCTGAGAACGCTGAAGCTGATGTTACTATCTTTACTCCTGAAGGGGAGACTGTTTTTACAAAGGAGATGATATTATCAGCATCTAAGAATAGTGCTTTTGTAGGAGCTACGATGAAAGGAAAAGTATTGGGGATTATTGCCCACAGGCAGGAAATATTGAACGATGCAGTTTAAGAAGAGCTTTATCTTTGCTATAGGGTGCTTTATTTTATTATTTACAAGCTGTTACTTTAAAACAAAGAAAAAAACAATGGAAACACATAAAAAACTACCTTTAGAATATGTAATTCGTGAGCCACAGGTGAGGGCTAAGCGTTCGCCGGTGATATTTATGTTGCACGGTTATGGGAGTAATGAAGAAGACCTTTTTTCATTTGCTAATGAGTTGCCTAAAGAATACGCGATTATATCGTTGCGCGCACCTTATAATTTAACCTCATTTGGATATGCTTGGTATATGATTAACTTTGATGAAGACCAAGCTTATTGGAGTGATAATGAGCAGGCTATTGAATCGCGTGATTTAATAGTGAGGTGTATTGATGAGGCTTGTAAGGTATATGATTTGGATACCAGAAACGTTAACCTCTTAGGATTCAGTCAAGGGAGTATATTAAGTATGGCTATTGCGATATCTTATCCTAAGAAAATACGCAGAGTAATAGCGCTGAGTGGTTACTTAAACGAGGATATCTTGAAAGAGGGATATAGAAAAGAAAACCATTCGGCTACGCATTTTTATGTATCGCACGGCACCAGTGACCAAGTAATACCTGTGGAATGGGACAGAAAAACACCTGACTTTCTAAAATCAATAGGAGCTAAATGCACTTATGAAGAGTTTCCGATAGGGCACGGTGTATCACCACAAAACTTTTATTCTTTCCGCGAATGGCTTAGTAAATATTGATTTATGGACAAGAAGGCTCTTAAATCAAAATATAATGTATTCAAGCAAAAGGCGTATATCATTATCTATGGGACGAATACTCGCTTAGGGAGATTGTTTGACTTGGTGTTGCTATTGCTTATTACTATCAGTGTGATAATGGTAATGCTTGAGACAGTGAAAGGGGTTGACCACCATTTGCACGGGTTATTGGTGTTTATGGAGTGGGTGATAACCGTTTTCTTTTCGCTTGAATATATCTTGCGTATTATTACCAATAAGAAGCCTTATAGATATATTTTTAGTATGTATGGCATTATAGACCTCATTGCTATTTTGCCGATGTACATATCATTCTTCGCTCCTGGTGCAAAGGCGATTTCGGTAGTGAGGGCTTTACGCTTATTGCGTATTTTCCGTATCTTGGATTTAGTGAGTTTTATGAATCAAGGAGAGGAGCTGAAAATGGCTTTGCGCACTAGCCGAAACAAAATTATTATCTTCATTTATTTTGTATTGGTGATATGCATACTCTTAGGCTCTCTGATGTATGTGGTAGAAGGACACCAAAACGGTTTTACGAGCATTCCGCGTAGTATTTATTGGTGTATTGTCACGATGACTACCGTAGGTTATGGTGATATAGCCCCTGAAACAGCTTTAGGGCAGATGATAGCTTCGTTTGTAATGATATTGGGTTATGGTATCATTGCAGTGCCTACGGGGATTGTTACGGCTGAATATACCCATATGAAGAGGAAATACTGTCCTGAAGACGGCAAAAAACAGCCCAAGCAACAAAGAATAACTGAGAGGATAGTATGCAAAAAATGTGCTTCTGACAATCACTTGCCGGGAGCCAAGTATTGTAGCCAGTGTGGAAGTGAGCTAACACCCCAAATAAGTGACCCCGATGGAACATAAAAAAATACTTCTGAGTGTGGTAGGACCTACTGCTATTGGCAAAACGCGGATGGCGATTGCCTTAGCACAACACTTCGGTACAGAGATAATATCTTGCGATTCACGTCAGTTTTTTAAGGAGCTTACTATAGGCACAGCTGTTCCTTCGCCCGATGAATTGGCTGCGGTAAAACATCATTTCATTCAGCATAAATCTATTTTTGAGCCTTATTCGGTAGGCGATTTTGAGCGTGACGCTATTACCTTGCTCAACGAGCTTTTTAAGACGCACGATGTGGTGGTAATGGTGGGAGGCAGTGGACTTTATGCCAATGCGGTGCTCAATGGGTTAGATGATTTTCCTGAAACCGATGAGGAGATTAGAAAAGAACTGAATGCGCAGTATAAAGCTGAAGGGATTGCTTTTTTACAACAAAAACTAAAAGTTTTAGACCCTGTGCAATATGCGAAAATAGACATAAATAATCCTCAACGAATGATACGTGCATTGGAAGTGTGTATGGTAGCAGGGAAGCCTTATTCGTCTTTTTTAAACAAAAAAGAAACAGTGCGAGCCTTTGAGAGTGTGCTAATAGGACTTACGGCAGAGCGAGAGGTGCTTTATCATCGGATTAATGAACGAGTAGAGCAAATGCTTGAAAATGGGTTGCTTATAGAAGCACAGAATATGTTTCCGTACAAGGAACTCAATGCTTTGCAAACGGTAGGCTACAAGGAGTTATTCACTTTTTTTGAAGGAAAGACGTCATTTAGTTTTGCTGTAGAGGAAATCAAGAAGAACACTCGCCGGTTTGCCAAGCGACAGTTTACGTGGTTTCACAAAGATAACTCTATACATTGGTTTGACTACCGAACAACGGTGGAGGAAATTGTTGATAAGGTAAAAGGTGTGAGCCACACGGGTAGTCGTAGCACGACAGGCAATTAAATAAAGAATGAATGGAGAAAAGACGAAGGAAGAACGAAGGAAGAACGAAGATAACCTCCCCCTATTCACATACTCTGCTCTCGCAGACTTCCTCCAAAGGGGGAATTGTAGGGACGCAAAGACGGTGCGAGTCGCACGAGCAGGTGAAGAATGAACGAACAATGAATGAAGCTAAGACGAACCTAAAGTGGAGGATAATTGAAGATATGTTGAAGCAAAAAAGGAACGTTTAATTTGAGAAGATATAGAAGTATTGCAAAAATTATTATCTTTGCACCGAAATTAATAATTGATAACTGATGAAGAGACTGATTTTATTAGCTTTTGTGCTACTTGCATTGCAGTCTTGCAGTGTAACCAATACTTTTACGTTTCACAACGATGGCACTGTTTCTACTGATATGGCAGTGGATATGAGTGAAATGCTTGCTATGGAGGCGATGGCAAAACAAGGTGAAAACAGTTTGAAAAACGTGAATATGCCTAAGTTTCCTAAAGAATGGCAATCGGCTTATGATTTTCAAAAAACAGTAGAGAAGGATACTATTCCTGCTGATAAGGCTGAACTGCTGAAACGCACTGCTATTAAAGGACTTTTTAAAGACGATAAGGAAGTGGGCTTTCAGGTTAGGTTTGACCGTTTTACACCTGAGGATTACACTTCTATCACTGCGGCTATTGATAAGGGAACACGCAATAACAATCCTTTGAGTCTATCGGCTTTTAAATGGGACGGCAAGGAATTGCACCTTAATATTGCTGCTTTGGAGCAAAATACAGATGATGAAGAACAAGCAGAGCGCGTGGCACAGATGAAGAAGATGTTTAATATTGATATCAATAATACGCTTGTATTCGAGGGAAAAATAAAGAAGATAAAAGGCAAACATCCTTATATTCAGAAAGTAGATGCTCACACTGTGAAAATTGATTTAAAAGCTACTGATGGCAAAAAGAAAAAGAGACGTGATAATGAGGTTGTAATCGTTACCAAATAATTCTCTTAACTCATATCTTTTAACTTTTAACTAAAATGTTATATCATTTATTAGAAAATCTTGAAAAATATTACGACTTTCCAGGGTCGGGACTTTATAAATACCTGTCGTTTCGCGCAGGCTTAGCTTTGATGCTTTCCTTGTTGATATCTACTATTTACGGAAAGCGAATAATTCGCATTTTGCAACGCAAGCAGATAGGAGAAACGGTGCGCGACTTAGGACTTACTGGTCAGAATGAAAAAGCGGGCACGCCCACAATGGGGGGGATTATCATTATCCTTGCCACGCTGATTCCTGTACTGCTATTAGCTAAGTTAGACAATGTGTATACTCTCCTGCTTATCATTACCACTGTGTGGATGGGAACTATAGGCTTTATAGACGATTATATTAAGACTTTCCGCAAGAATAAAGACGGGCTGAAAGGACGGTTTAAGATATTAGGACAAGTAGGCTTAGGGATTATCGTGGGGGCAACGCTCTATTTTAATGATAATGTAACTATCAAAAGCGAGAAAACAGGCATTGGACGAACACGTACTGAAGTAGTACAAGCACAGGCTGAGAATGTTGTTCCCGAAGTAAAATCGACGAAGACGACTATTCCGTTTGTGAAGAACAACGAGTTTGACTATGCTGACCTCATTACGTGGGCAGGTGATAACTATCATCATTACGTGTGGCTGGTATTTATTCCTATAGTGATTCTCATAGTAACAGCAGTTTCTAATGGTGCTAATCTTACCGATGGTATAGATGGGCTGGCTGCAGGAAGCTCGGCTATTATAGTGCTGACGTTAGGGTTATTTGCGTGGATTTCGGGTAACATTATCTTCTCAGAATACTTAAACATTATGTATATCCCAAGAGTAGGGGAGATGACGGTATTTATAGCGGCTTTTGCAGGAGCTTTAGTGGGCTTTTTATGGTATAATACCTATCCTGCTCAAGTGTTTATGGGCGATACAGGAAGTCTGACCATAGGAGGTATTATAGCTGTGATAGCCATAGCAGTGCGCAAGGAACTTTTGTTGCCTGTGCTTTGTGGTATCTTCCTGATTGAAAACTTATCGGTAATATTGCAAGTGGCGTACTTTAAGTATACGAAGAAAAAATACGGCGAAGGGCGTCGCATCTTCTTGATGTCGCCTTTGCACCACCATTACCAAAAGAAGGGATATCACGAGAGTAAGATAGTGATGCGCTTTCTTATTGTAGGGATTTTCTTAGCAGTAATAAGTATTGTAACACTGAAAGTGAGATAATAGCTCAGATATATTGAAGAATAGAAGAATGAAAAGCGCCTAAAAAACTTAGTTTTTTAGGCGCTTAACTTTTAGATTGATGTTATTGCGCTTTTGAGTTGTTCTAATGCTTGCCTTACTACACTGCGCGGACAAGCTAAGTTGATACGCATATAACCGTTACCTTCTTCGCCATAAATACTGCCATCATTCAGGGCTAAGTGAGCTTTATCAGTACACAAAGCGACGATTTCTTTCTGATTGAGTTGTAAAGCACTGAAATCGATAAAAACTAAATAGGAGGCTTGCGGTATGATGACTTTTAGTTGAGGTAAGTTTTCCTTGATATAACTCACTACTTCATCAATATTACCTTGCACGTAGGTGAGCATTTGCTCTAACCATTCTTCGCCTTTGTTATAGGCTGCTACAACGGTATTAAAGGCAAAGACATTACCACCGGCTAATTCATTCCCTTCTACATAGCTCTCAAAACGCCTGCGCAAAGAGGGATTGGCAATTACGGCATAAGAAGTAGCCAAGCCCGCCATATTAAATGCTTTGCTGGGAGAGGCAAATACTACTGAGTTCTGTTTAGCTTCTTCGCTTACTGAAGCAAAAGGAATGTGCTCATAAGGAGGAAAGGTAAGGTCGGCGTGGATTTCGTCGGACACTACGACAACCTTGTTTTGAGCACAGATAGTAGCTACTTTTTGCAGTTCTTCGCGCGTCCATACACGTCCGCCAGGGTTATGAGGGTGACAGAAGAGGAAAAGCTTACAGCCTTTTATCTTCTCTTCAAAGAGTTCAAAATTGATGTGATACTGTCCGTCTTTTAGTACTAAGGGACAGTTTATCAGCTCGCGATGGTTATTGCGGATTACTTGAGCGAAAGGATTATATACTGGTTGCTGAATCATTACCTTTTCGCCACGTTCTGTAAAAGTCTGTACTGCCATTGCCAATGCTGGTACTACACCAGGCACAAATGAAATCATTTCTTTCGTAATCGTCCATTGATGTCGGCGCTTTTGCCAACTGATGATGGCTTCATACCAGCTTTCGGGTTTGACAGTGTACCCAAACACTTCACATTCCATACGTTTTTTCATCACTTCCACTATAAAGGGAGTTGTTTTAAAATCCATATCGGCTACCCACATAGGTAGTAAATCGGTGCGTCCCCAGCGAGGGGCTAATGCTTCTAACTTGAGAGCATCGGTGTGTTTTCTGCAAACTACTTCGTCAAAATTATAATTCACTTTTTAATGATTAATGTTTAATGGTTAATGATTAATATGTTACTTGTTATCTAATATTTATTATGAGACTCTTACTATATTTGCTCCTAAGGCTTTGAGTCGTCCATCAATGTTTTCGTAACCGCGGTCTATCTGTTCGATATTGTAAATGGTAGAAGTTCCTTTGGCGGATAGCGCTGCGATGAGCAAGGCTATACCGGCACGTATATCGGGGGAGGTCATTAGGGTTGCGCGCAAAGGCGAACGGAAGTCATTGCCAATAACGGTAGCACGGTGTGGGTCGCACAATATAATTTTAGCGCCCATATCTATGAGTTTATCAATAAAGAAGAGGCGACTTTCAAACATCTTTTGGTGAATTAATACCTCGCCACGTGCTTGGGTAGCGACTACCAGCACGATGCTAAGTAAGTCGGGGGTGAAACCAGGCCAAGGGGCATCGGCTACGGTGAGGATAGAACCATCGATATAATTCTGGATTTCATAGCCGTTAGTATGAGCGGGGATATGGATATCGTCGTTTTTCTTTTCAAACGAAATTCCTAATTTATGAAAGATTGTGGGCATAATACCCAAATGTTCCCAGCCTACATTCTTAATGGTAATCTCACTACGGGTCATAGCAGCTAAGCCTATCCAGCTACCTATTTCAATCATATCGGGGAGGATAGTGTGAGAGCAACCCTCTAAGCGTTCTACGCCGTTAATAGTAATGAGGTTAGAACCTATACCCTGTATATCAGCTCCCATAGCGTTAAGCATACGACAGAGTTGTTGTACATAGGGCTCACAAGCTGCATTGTATATAGTTGTAGTACCTTCGGCTAATACGGCAGCCATAATAATATTGGAAGTACCGGTAACTGAGGCTTCTTCTAAAAGCATATAGTTTCCTTTTAGTTTATCGGCTACTACGCTATAAGTAAAGTTATTCTCATCGTATTCGAAGTGTGCACCTAATTTGATAAACCCTTCGAAGTGGGTATCGAGGCGACGGCGACCTATTTTATCACCTCCTGGTTTTGGGATATAGCCCACCCCAAAACGCGTGAGCAGAGGTCCTACTATCATAATAGACCCTCGCAAGGCTTGTCCTTCGGTGTGAAAAGATTCTGACTTAAGATAATCTACATTGATGTCATCTGCTTGGAAGCTATAAGAACCCCTACCGAGCTTTTGGATTTTCACACCTAAATTCTCGAGCAAAGAGATGAGTTTATTCACATCTTGAATGTCGGGAATGTTGTGAATGGTAACTTTTTGGTCGGTGAGCAAAACTGCGCAAAGCACTTGTAATGCCTCATTTTTAGCTCCTTGCGGTGTAATACTTCCCTTGAGGGTGTGTCCACCTTCTATTTTAAATACGCCCATTGTTATTCTTTTTATTAGTTGAGAATACTCTTTTAGCTTGCTGAGGTTGCGGGATAGGAGTACGCTTAGTTAAGTTTTGTTTAGTGCGAATAAGGTCACGACTATCAGTAAGGTCTTCGTTTGTTCCTCTCAAATCTATTTGTCCGTTACTCAGTTCGTATAGATGTTCAAAAACTACACTATCGTCTACGCTTTCTTTATTCCAAGTGAGGAAGCATTTCTTCATATGGTTAGCGATGGAATACTCTAACGCCTCGCGCAGGTCGCCTTTCTCCCAATTTACGCAAGTGTTAATCATACGTATAATCACGTTGCCGTAAAAGCGGTAGCGGGGGTGTGCTTGAGGATAGTTAAGTCTATCGGGGTGTTTATGAAGTGTAGATGGGGTAGGTTTTTCATAAGGAGAATCGACGTCTAACTGAAAGTCGGACATTATAAAGAGTTGGTCCCAGAGTTTATGTTGGAAATCAGGGACGTCGCGCAAGTGAGGGAATAGGTTTCCCATTACGGCGACGATGCTTCGAGCCGTTTTATTACGTGTATCGCGGTCTTTAAGGAGTACCGCTTTTTCTATCATTTTTTGGATGTGTCGCCCATATTCAGGGATGATTAAGTGAGGGCGTTCGGTGTTATATTCTAAGGTCGTCATAATGATAATATTCCTTCTACTTTTCCTGCTTCTTTGTAATAGGCAATTACCTCATCGGGGTTTTTCACCATAAGGCTTACCGAAACACCTGTATACTTATCGTTAGACGATGGGCGAGTAGTGATTTCGGCATTTGCATCTTTGAATACCTCTTTGAGCTGATTGAGTTTTGCTTCATCAGTAGGTATTACGAATTTATAGAGATAACGAGTAGGCCATAGGCTCGTTTCTAAGAGTTCGTTTTTCAAGCGAGCATAAAACTCGGCTAATTCTTGTTCTGTTTTCATTATAATATTTGTTTAATGATATAAAAATTAGGAATCCATTTTTTTTTAGTTTGAGGGCAAAGGTACGAAAAAAGTTGGAAAGTGAAAAGAAAAAAGTAAAAAAGTGTATTTAATACCAAAATACGAATAATGCCAATAATGCCAGAAATAATCAACTTTGCCAAAGGTTGTAGTACGGCGGGTGATTGAAAACTTTGGCAAAGTGTGGAGGAGTCAGATTTTTCGGATAAGTAGGATTTTTCTGGAAATTCTGAGGTACGAGGTCGTAGCACGACAGGCAGTAAAGATTTTGTGGATATCAGAAGATATCGGAGAAATTCGGAAGGGATTTTTTAGGTAAAAGATAAAAGGTAAAAGGTAAAATGGGTATGCTTAGCTTATACAAAGCTTATAGGAAGCTTATACGAATCTTGGACGATTGTTATACAAGAGGTATATAAGTGATTGATTAATACTGTAATACAATAATGCCAATAATGCCGATAATAGGGTTTCGAGGCGAAAGAAAGAGGAAGTGCGAGCCGCACGGGCAGGTAGAAAATTAGAGAATTAGCGAATTTGAAAAATGAGAAAATATGCAGGTTAGTTGAAGAAGCTTGTAGAGGAGTTGGATGGGGGTCAGATAAATCGGATAAATCTGATAAGTAGGAGAGAGTCTGAAAAACCTCCCCCTTGCCCCCTCCAAAGGGGGAACTGTAGCGACGGAAAGACGTGCAATAAACGATGCGAGTCACACAAGTAGATAGTTAGGAGGCGAACAAATGACGAACTCAAAATAAAGATATGAGGGAAGTAAAAAAGAGACTATTGGGAGTTTTCAACTTTGCCAAAGGTCGTAGCACGACAGGCTATTGAAACTTTGGCAAAGTTCGTACTGAAATCTTTCCCTATTCACTTACTTCGCTGTCGCGGAGAACCTCGTGGAGGGGGAATTAGAGATGTAAAGATAAAAGTAAAATGAAGGTAAAATGAAGGAGTGTGAGATACAGGGTATTTGATTTTTTATTATCTTTGCGTGTTGTAACTAAATAGAACTGTGATGAAAAAAATATTATTAGCGAGTACTTCTACTGTGTATGGGGGGACTTATCTTTCTTATTTACAAGAGGAACTAACGGATTTCTTTGCAGAAATCGACGAAATATTATTTGTGCCTTATGCACGCCCGAGTGGTATTACGCACGATGAATACACCCAAATTGCCCAACAGTTTTTTAATAAAATAGGGAAAAGGGTAGTGGGGTTACATACTTTTGCTGACCCTAAAAGTGCTATTAGGCAGGCACAAGCAGTTTTTACGGGAGGTGGTAATACCTTTGTGCTGGTACATCAGCTGTACGGATTGGGGCTGATGGACGTATTGCGTGAAACAGTAGAAAAAGGAACACTTTATATGGGGACGAGTGCAGGGAGCAATATTGCTGGACAAACAATGCAAACTACTAATGATATGCCTATTGTTTACCCGCCTTCGTTTAGAACTTTAGAACTTGTGCCTTTTAATATTAACCCTCATTACCTTGACCCAGACCCGAACAGCAAACACAAGGGAGAAACTCGTGAAACGCGTATTAAAGAATTTCACGTTTTTAACGATACGCCTGTGATAGGGTTGCGCGAAGGCAGTTGGTTGCGAGTAGAAGATGAGAAGGTGACTCTTAAAGGCGATTTGACGGCTCGAATTTTCTTGAAAGGGCAAGAACCTTATGAAAGTACGGAAATTTTATTGTAGAGAGCGATAGAAATATACTATTCTTATAATCAGTTTATTACATTCGTTATTTTGTGAAATAGAAAGTTAGTAGGGAATATTTTTATGAAGAAAAAGTGTTATTTATTTTTGTAAATCAATTTTTTGTAATACTTTTGAGCCGTAAAAACACTTATTATACATTTAATTATGAAATTTTACTTTTGTTTTTTAGCCTTATCATTGGCACTTGTATCGTGTAACGACAATGGTAACCAACTCACTCCTGAGCAGAAAGAAGCAAAATTGCAACATAAGTTGGACTCGATAGCAGATATAAAATTCTCGGAAATAGTGAAGGAAGAGGTAGACTCTTATCCTATTTTTAGGGGGGTATGTGATACAGCAACTACAAAGATAGGGCAGAAAGAATGTTTTGAGAGGACTTTTACAACCCTTTTTCAAGAGCGTTTGAAAAAGGCTCCTTATGAAGTAACAGAACCTGTTACCGACCGTGTGTTGCTGAACATAAAAGTGGATAATACAGGTAAAATAGTGCTTATAGATATGGAAGCGAATGAAAAGACTAAGGAATTGCTCAGTTCAGAGAGTGAAACTTTTGAGGATTCGTTACGCGCTAATTTATCTGTGCTCTCGGAGCAAGATGCTATTATACCTGCCACCAAGAATGGGCTAAATGTGAGTACACAGTTTAAGTTACCTATTGAAATTAACGTTAAATAATCAGTAGTAGTTTTTGGAACGTATTATTTTAGGTATTGACCCTGGCACTACTATTATGGGTTTTGGGCTTATTCAGGTGGAAAGAGACAGTATGAAGCTCTTACAACTGAACGAGCTTCAACTGAGCAAATACAGCAATCACTACTTAAAACTGAGTGTGATTTTCAACCGCACATTGGAGCTGATAGATACTTATAAGCCTGATGAATTGGCTATTGAAGCGCCTTTCTTTGGCAAGAACGTACAGTCGATGTTGAAACTCGGAAGAGCGCAGGGAGTGGCGATGGCAGCAGGGCTATCGCGCCAAATTCCTATTACCGAATACGAACCTAAAAAGGTGAAAATGGCTATTACGGGCAATGGTAGCGCTTCGAAAGAACAAGTAGCCAAAATGTTGCAACAATTACTGAACATTAAAGAACTTCCTAAACACTTTGACGCAACCGATGGTCTGGCGGTGGCGGTTTGTCATTTCTTTAACGGTGGCAAGGCACAAAAACAGCAAAGTTATAGCGGTTGGGACGCTTTTGTAAAACAAAATCAAGACCGCATCGGTTAAAAAAGACTTCGTTTTGTATAGCTTATACATTCATATTCCTTTTTGTAGGCGTGCTTGTTATTACTGTGATTTCCATTTTTCGACTACTCTGAAAAGAAAAGGAGAAATGGTGAATGCGCTTTGTAAAGAGCTCATTTTGCGCAAAAGGGAAGCGATAGGTAGCGAACTACAGACTATCTACTTAGGGGGAGGTACGCCCAGTATCCTTTCGTATAAAGAATTAGAACAACTTTTTCAGACTATCTTTACACATTACAAAGTAAGCCCCACAGCTGAAATTACCTTAGAAGCCAATCCTGACGACTTTTTTAGAGAAACATCACCCAAGCAAAAGCTTGAGCAATTACGCTCTTTGGGTATTAATAGGCTCAGTTTGGGAGTGCAGTCGTTTTTTGAAGAGGACTTGCAATTGATGAACAGAGTGCATACGGTAGCCCAAGTAGAGACTTTATTGCAGATAGCCCGCCAATATTTTGATAATATCACGATTGACTTGATTTACGGTATCCCCAGAATGAGTGAGGAACGCTGGCAGGAGAATATCCGTAAGGCACTGTCGTTTGGGATTCCGCATATTTCAGCCTATGCGCTTACGGTAGAAGAAAAAACCGCTTTGCACAAGTTTATTGCTACGGGCAAGATACCCCCTATAAGCGATGAGCAGGCTTATGCACATTTCCAGATGCTGATAGATATTTTAGAGGCAGAGGGGTTTATACAGTATGAGTTTTCAAACTTTGGCAAAGAAGGATACTTTAGCAGGAATAACACAGCTTATTGGTTTGGCAAGCCCTATATGGGAATAGGTCCTTCAGCACACAGTTTTAACGGAAAAGAACGCAGTTGGAATATTGCTCATAACATTAAATATATACAACAGATACAGCAGGGGATATTGCCCCAAGAAAAAGAAGAGCTTACGCTTGATAATAGGTATAATGAACTTATTATCACACGTATACGCACAATGGTGGGGATTGATTTAGCAGAAGTGAGAGCGGTATTTGGGGAAGATTACGAGCGATATTTATGGCAACAAGCACAGCAATACCTCAGTGATGAGCTTTTGGTGATAGAAGAAAACCATCTGAAAGTAACACGCAAGGGTAAATTCCTCTCAGATGGTATAGCTTCGGATTTATTTAGGGTGAATGACTTCACTTAATGGTTTAAAGACAACATTTTGGTTACCGTCGATATGGTATTCCAAGAGTAGGTCGCCCCACAATTCACCGTCAGTAAATTCACAAATTACCCATTTTTCATTGAGTATTCTTATTTTATTAAACAAGAATTTTCCATTACTTTCAGATTTGATGTAAGGGTTTTTAGTGTCCTTTACATTCATTTCCATTAGGGCATTGACAACGATTTGTGAAGGATTATCAATCTTCAAATCCTCAAAATACTGTTGAGCCAACTCATTAGTTTCAAGGCTGAAATTCAGAGCTTCAATACGTTGTTCATCGAGTTTTTTGATAGAATCGGTGAGTTTTGAAATCTTCTCAGCTGATTCTTTTATCGCTGTAGCATTGGTATCGCTACTTGTTTGGTTGCAACCTGCTAAAAGGGCAGAAGCTCCTAAAAGCGTAATAAAAAGTTGTTTATTCATTATGATAAGGTTTTTGTTCACTAAGATTTAGCACTTTTACTTTAGGATTTCGTCGCAAGTAAGCGTGCAAAAGGTGACGGTTAGTTAATGAATTGGGTAAAGGAGTGATAAGGTTTTGTAGTATCTCTAATTGAGTAAGCTGAAAATTCAGGTTAAAGAAGCCATAACCTTGAATATTACCATCGACTACTAAAATAATACTTTTCTCGCCTACCACTCTGCCTTTATCTACAATAGCTACGTTTTGGTGTACAAGTCCGTATTTTGAAAGCACCTCAGAGGCGCGAGTGTTATATTTTTCTACGGTTTCGTTATTGAAATCTATTTCGTTTAAGAGATATTTTTCAGTGATTTGTTTTAAAAATCTCTGAGCTTGTTCTTTGGTTTCAAAAGTGGTGATTATCTCATTTTGAGTAGATAATAATTCTATTGAAAAACAAAGATAACCTTTAGCATTAAAGTGAGAAGTGAGTATATAGGTGATATTTATTTCCTTTTCAGGGTTCTTTCTGTTGCATTTTGGCTGGTTGAGATGTATTTCTTCCAACCTTTTTAGCGCAGTAATAAGTTCATTACCTGTTTCTTGATAAGTAACTTGATAGGTATGACGTTGCAAGTATCTATCGCGTTTGGAGGGAGAGGTGAAGAGCCTGTTTACTTGTTGCTTGATGTTTTTGT
Organism: Capnocytophaga sp. HP1101; assembly: GCF_054772415.1. Classification (NCBI taxonomy): domain Bacteria; kingdom Pseudomonadati; phylum Bacteroidota; class Flavobacteriia; order Flavobacteriales; family Flavobacteriaceae; genus Capnocytophaga; species Capnocytophaga sp. HP1101. The sequence goes on along the minus strand of NZ_BPUU01000016.1, from coordinate 81,649 downwards.
GCTTCCCGATGTAAATAATTTTACCTTCTTCGTTATGCATATAAAAAATTCCTAATGTTTCAGGAAGGGTGTCGAGTATTTTTAGATGGCGAGAAGCCATTTCTAAACGGATGTCTTGCTTGACAGAGGTAGTAATGATCTCTTTTTTAGTGTCCTTTTCGAGTAGGTATTTAAAGAGTTTTAGGGTAGCTAAGGCATCACCTGAAGCGCGATGTCGGTCGCTTACAGGAATACCCAATGAGCGGACTAATTTACCCAGACTATATGATTCTTTATCAGGGATAAGCTTCTGAGAGAGTTCTACAGTACAGAGTGTGGTTCGGACGAAGTCATAGCCTAAACGGCGAAATTCGGTTTGCAAGATGCGATAATCGAAGGCAGCATTGTGTCCTACGATAATACAATCGGTGGTAATTTCGACAATACGTTTAGCGACCTCATAGAATTTAGGGGCATTGCGCAACATTTTGTTGTTGATGCCTGTAAGTTTAGTTACAAACTCTTGAATGGGGCGTTCGGGGTTTATCAAAGAAATAAACTGGTCGGTGAGTTCGTGACCGTCGAACTGATAGATGGCAATATCGGTAATGCCTTCTTCATTGTATTTACCACCGGTAGTTTCTATGTCGAGTATTGCGTACAAATGTTTAGATATTAGGTTTTATGGATTAGGTATTAGAAAAGAAAAAAGCAAAGAGGAAGGAAGGTCTTACTCTTTGCTTTTATAAGTTTGTTTAACTGATTAGCGAACTTCTTTAATACGGGCTTTTTTACCGGTAAGTCCTCTAAAATAGTAAATGCGAGCACGTCTTACTTTACCTTTTTTGTTTACTTCAATTTTTTGAAGGGCAGGCATATTGATAGGGAAGATACGTTCTACCCCTACGGTACCGGACATTTTACGGATAGTAAAAGTAGCGGTTACGCCGTGACCTTTGCGTTGAATAACAACGCCTTTAAAAAACTGAGTACGTTTTTTATCACCCTCTTTAATCTCGTAGTACACAGTGATAGTGTCACCAGCAGAGAAATCGGGGAAGTCTTTTTTTTCGATAAAGTTGTCTTGTACGTACTTTAATAATGGTTCCATAAAAAATATAAATAATTATGTTATCAATGGGCAACATTCACGACTCTCGCCAGAGGTTACTCCAAATCGGGGGCAAAGGTAGTACTTTTTTTTGATTTAGCAAGAAGCTTTTGAAAGAAAATTTTTGTAATGTGGTAGTGGAATGCAATAACTTATTTAAAAAAGCAAATGTACTACTGGCGGAGCTAATACAGCGGTAAAGATACCGTTAAAAATCATTCCTAAGCTAGCATAAACAGCGTATTTTTCACTTAAGCTGAAGGCTGCCATAATACCCAAAGCGTGAGAAGCGGTGCCCAATGAAATACCTTTAGCCATAGGACTTTTGATGCGAAACCAATTCAGAAAGGTAAGACCAAAGAGGTTCCCCAAGAAACCAGTAGTCATTACTGCCATTACTGTAATAGGTTCGATGCCGTTGAGCATACGTGAAACTTCTAACGCAATGGGGGTAGTAACCGATTTAGGAGCTAATGAAATAGCGATATCGTCTTCAAGACCTAACCATTTAGCAACCAAGCAAACGGTAAGTACCCCTACTAAGCTACCTACAAACTGAGAGATTACTAAAGGGATTAGCTGTTTTTTTATTTTGGAGAGCTGTAAATAGAGTGGTACGCCTAAAGCTACGATAGACGGTTTGAGCCAAAAATCAATATACTTGCCTGCTTCTTCGTATTTTTCAGGAGAAATGCCGAAGATAATTAGATAAGAAATAAGTACTAAAACAGTGATTAATACGGGGTTCAAAAAAACAGAATTATACTTGCGTTGCAAGAGTAATACCCCGTAATAAAGGATAAAAGTAATAGCCAAAAGGACGGCTTCGTTTTCTACAAAAGGTTTCATTATTTTAATTTTTTACGGAAGAATTGATATACGTGACCCGTTACAATAATCACCACGACAGTACTGATGATGATAGAGAGGAAGATAGCTAAAAAGTTTTCGCCTATCTGTTTAAAGTATGCCATAATACCAATACTTGGGGGCACGAAAAACAATCCTAAGTTAGAAATTAGTAAATCTGAGAGAGCTTTTATAGATTGCAATTTCACCCAACCAAGCTCTAAAAAAAGGGTGAGAAATAGCATTCCGATGATACTTGAGGGGAAAGGAATGTGAGTGAGAGCAACGATGAGTTCTCCTAAGCCTAAGCAACCGAAAACGATTGCAAAATAACGTATTAACATAATAATTGTATACTTAAAAAGCGGGTGCAAAAGTACTATTTCTTTTTTTAATAGTGTTAAAAAAAACATAAAAATTTGCTTGTTATATATTTTTTTATCTACATTTGCGGAGTAAAAAAACATAAGTTATGAGTAATAATTACGACAAACCTATTTTTATGGACTCAGCGTCCAATGGTACAGATGGAGGACAATCGTATCCTTCATACAATGATGATGACAAACCGAGAGGTGGTGTTTTATCGAAGATTTTAATTGCTATTTTGGCATTGGCAACAGGAGGTTTAGGTTATTACACCTATTCTCTTAACAAAAGCAAAGATGCAACAGAAGCAGATCTTAACACTCAAAAAGAACAAGTGCTTAAAGATTTGAACGCTTTGAAAGGAAGCTACGACAAAGTAGTGGACGACAACAAAAACGTGAATCAGGATTTGCTTGATGCACGAGACAAGATTGGTAAGTACATCGATTCATTGCAGAATATGAAACTTAATGTTTCAGCATTGGCTCGATTTAAAAACCAAGCGTTTGCACTTGCTAAAGAGCGCGATTTCTTAATCAGAAAGAACGACTCATTGACGCGTGCCAACACTGCTATCAGAAAGGATTTAGACAGCGTGTCAGTAAAATTAGACGACACAAGTGCTAAAGCCGATTCACTTGCTCGCCAAGCTAATAGCTTAAAGAAAGTGGTGGAAGCTGGTTCTGCACTTCAGATTAGCAAACTTACAATTGAAGCCGTAAAAGGCACTAAGAACAAAGCAACCGATAGAGGTCGTGCTGCTGAAAAAATAAAAGTTTGCTTTACTGTGGGAGCTAACAGAATAGCAAGGTCAGGCTCAAGATACTTCTATGTGAAAGTAGTTTCACCTTCAGGAGTTACCTTAGGAGCTAATGACTCTACCTCAGAAGGAGAAAACACAGTGAATTATAGTACAGCTACTCACTTCATCTACGACAATAAGAACGTGGATGTGTGTGACTTTATCAATAAAACAGGAAAAGAATTTGATAAAGGCACTTATAAAGTAACTGTTTATGATGATAGCCTCAACGAAGTAGGTTCAGCAGATTTATTATTGAAATAGCAGTTTCTTAATATAAAAAATAAAAACAGTTCCATAATAAGTATGGGGCTGTTTTTTTTTTTTGAATAATATTTGCAAGTGAGCTACTTGTTTTGTACTTTTGCGATATCTTAATTAAAAAATATACCAACTTATGAGAACCAACTTATTTATTATGTTATTACTTTTAGGAATGCTACTAAAAGCACAACCTCAAGATGTATCAGTAGTGTTTCACAAACCAGCAAATCATTTTACTGAAAGTATCCCTATTGGGAATGGGCGTTTAGGAGCTATGCTTTTTGGAAAGACTGATGTAGACCGAATTGTGCTCAATGAAATCTCGTTATGGTCAGGTGGGACACAAGATGCCGATGACCCTAATGCTCATAAGTACCTAAAAGAAATTCAAAGATTACTTTTAGAAGGGAAGAACTTAGAGGCACAAGCACTCTTGCAACAGCATTTTGTAGCTAAAGGGAAGGGTTCTTGTTTAGGACAAGGAGCTAACTGTAGCTATGGCTGTTATCAAGTATTGGCAGAACTGTTATTGGATTGGAAAACATCTACCCCTGTTCAAGATTACAAGCGTATATTACGCCTTGATGAAGCAATAGCTATCACTTCGTTTAAACGAGATAATAACCAAATAGAACAAACAGCTTTTGCTGATTTTAAAAACGATGTAATATGGGTGAAGATAAAAGCTACTTCTGCACTCAACTTAGATATCTCACTCTTCCGCAAAGAGAATGCTACGATTAGTTATCAGAACGATAGAATTACTCTTAACGGCGTGTTGCCTAATGGCAATAAAGAAGGTATGCACTTTGCATCGGTAATTGATGTTCAAACTGATGGTAAATTAGAGACTACCAATAAAGCGATAGCAATTCAGTCGGCAAAGGAAATTACCTTGAGGATAAGTGCTGTAACTAACTATAACTTTAATAAGGGAGGACTTTTGGATATTTCAGTAGCTAAAAAAGCTGATGAGTATTTACAAAAAGCTCCTATGAGTTTTGATAAAGCTATGGCTGAAAGTCGTGCTATTTTTCAACAGTTGTTTAATAGTAACCGCTGGTATGGAAAGGTAAATTCCCAAACAGAGAGTCTTACTACTTTTGAGCGATTGGAACGTTTTTATAAAGGTGAAGACGCCTTACTACCTATTTTATATTATAACTTTGGTCGTTATTTGCTTATCTCTTCTTCACGTGAAGGACTTTTGCCTGCCAATTTGCAAGGTTTATGGGCAGAGGAATATCAAACACCTTGGAATGGCGATTATCATTTAAATATTAACATACAGATGAACTATTGGCTTGCTGAGCCTACCAACCTATCACAGCTTACTGAGTCTTTACAAAGGTTTACTAAAAACTTAGTGCCCAATGGTAGCAAAACAGCCAAAGCCTATTACAATGCTAATGGCTGGGTGGCTCACGTTATTAGCAATCCTTGGTTTTATACTTCGCCAGGTGAATCGGCGACGTGGGGGTCTACTCTTACGGGAGGCGCTTGGCTATGCGAACACATTTGGCAACATTATCTCTTCACTAAAGATATTAATTTCCTCAGAGAGTATTACCCTGTGCTTAAAGAAGCTACAACCTTCTTTGAGAATCTACTTATTAAAGACCCGAAAACGGGTTATTGGGTAACAGCCCCTTCAAACTCTCCTGAAAATGCTTATCTGTTACCAGAACTGAAAGACGGCAAGAGACAAATAGGCACTACTTGTATGGCTCCTACTATGGATATGCAAATAGTTAGGGAGCTCTTTACTAATACAAGTGAAGCAGCTAAGATATTAGGTTTAGATAGTAAAAAACGCACCCAATGGGAAGCTATCAGTAAGAATACCGTGCCTAATCGCATCGGTAAAAAGGGAGACCTTAACGAATGGCTTGACGATTGGGAAGATGCTGAACCACAGCATAGGCACGTTTCACATCTTTACGGCTTATATCCGTATGATGAGATTACTCCTTGGGACACACCAGATTTAGCCAAAGCAGCTGAAAAGACATTAGAAATGCGTGGTGATGCAGGAACGGGGTGGTCACGTGCGTGGAAGATAAATTTTTGGGCACGATTACAAGACGGTAATCACGCTTTACTCTTGTTACGCCAATTATTACGTCCTGTAAATCCTAATATTACTAATGGACAAGGAGGAGGCACTTATCCTAATTTGTTTTGTGCACACCCTCCGTTCCAGATAGATGGGAACTTTGGAGGTACAGCAGGTATTGCTGAAATGCTCTTACAAAGTCACGGGAAGGAAAGTACGATTAGATTTTTACCTGCACTCCCTTCTCACCCTGATTGGGAAAACGGTGTTATGAAAGGTATGAGAGCACGGAATGGATTTGAAGTAAACTTTGAATGGCAACAATACAAATTGCAGAAAGCTGAAATCACTTCGTTAAATGGAGAGAGATGCAGTGTGTTATTACCTGCCAATAAAAATGTGTATTACAAAGGCAAAGTGATTGTAAGAGGAAGTAGCAAAGATAGAGTTATAACGTTCAAGACAGAGAAGAACAAAACATATAGTATTTATTAAAAGAGCTCAATAAAAGGAAAAGGCGCACTAAGATTTTCTTAGTGCGCCTTTTTTATTTGTAATACCAATCAAGGGTTGAATTAGCTTACTGAATATAAACATCCCCCCAGCCCCCTCAAGGGGGGAGATGTGACTCAAAAGCGACAATACACTATATATCAGTGATAAATATTCTTCAACTCTTGATTCATATTTGTATTGTTGAGTACTAATTAGGGTATTATTTGGTATAAAACTCTACTATTTTGCGAATAGCACGCTCACACACGGGGCAGAAACTTTTTGGTTCGTTAGACTTCATACGGCAGTCTTGTACGGGACTGTAAATACCTTTACTGGTATAGCCACCACCTTCAAAAGCACCCACAACATCTTTATACTTAGGAATGCGAGGAGTAGGGATAGGTGTCTTCTTTTTTACCATATCCTTCCATTTACTCTCAAAGCTTACCAATGAGGTAATGTTTTCTTCCCAAGGTTCAATTTTAGTATTGTACATCTCTTGAAAAGTGGGATCCCAATCGTAGTAATATTCATCGGCGAGACCAACAAAACCGTGTCCGAACTCGTGTATGTATACCTTTTCAGAAAGGGCGTTATCGGCAGTGCCTAAATTTAGGTGATTGTAGAAACCACCCCCTCCGTAAGTTTCGGTATTTACTAAGATATAGAGTTGGTCATAAGGGACAACTGAAGCTGCATCGGCTATTTCACAAATGCTGTTAGTAGTGAGATAACGCTCTTGATTGAAAGTATAGAATGATGAGTTAAATGCTGTGTTTTTAAAAATGTTCTTACCAGGAACATCGGTACCGCTTTCTTGAGAAGGGACAGCTATGGCGTATACATTAAAATCGTTTTTGAGTTTATCGAAAGGGGGAATGGTAAACATATAGTCAGTCATACGCTGCGCATCGGCATAGAATTTCTCGGCTTCGGCTTGGGTATATCCTTCGGCTAAGATAGCAATATCTACTTTTTTGGAAGCTTCACCATTATACAGCAATTTCTTCACGGGATAGGCAATGACCTTTTCTTCTTTTATAAAATAGTCGTTAGGGTCTATCTCACGAGTAGCTATGGTTTCGAACACTCCTTCACGATTGCGTTTATCGATGTGTAAAGTTAGTTTCTTTTTAGGGAAAGGAACTTGCATAGCGTGATAAAAGAGTCGTTTTTCATTCTTGGCTTCATCTACTTCCATCCACTCATCGGCGAGGGAGTTGAAGCCTTTTGAGAAGACAAGTTTTTCGCCGTCGAATAGTTGAAGGCGCTGGTTGCCTAAGTTAGGGAAAATGAGGTGAGTGATAGAGCCTCCCCAGTAAGGTTCAGTTTTAAGCTGTTGAAAAATTACTTCCATACGCTGGGCGTCGGCTAAGAGATTAAAGTCGATTCTGAGGCTTTTGGAGCCATCGAAAACGGTGCTATTTTGAGCAAAAATAGACTGTACGATAAAAAAAACTAAAAATAAGTGTCTCATATTATAAATTTTTATTACATTTGCATATCCATTAACTATTTTCGATGAGAGTTAAGAGTTTTAATGAATGTATTAAGAATCTCTTTTTATTAGAAAAGAGATAACCTCCCCCTGACCCCCTCCAAAGGGAGAAGTGTGGTGGCTCTCATTTTTAATCTCAATCACAAGGCAAGAGGGAAGGGATTTTTATTTGGAAAAATATTCTACCTTATAGCTATCTTATACGAACCTTATACGAATCTTATACGATAGACGAAGGAATAACGAGCCTATTTTGAACCTTGCCTATCTATAAAGCGAAGGAATGATGGAAAAATGTTCTATCACTCTTATAAGAATTAGCAAAAACAACTTTATTAACAGTACCTCTTCTATTGAGAAGCCAAAGGTACTAATAAAACTTTAAATACCAAAACAAAATGGAACATTTAGCTATTTTCAGAATGTCGGCGATGGGAGATGTAGCCATCAGCGTGCCGGTTGTAACAGCTTTTTCGGAGCAATATCCTGATGTAAAAATTACTTACTTAACGCGACCGTTATTTGCACCGATGTTTTCACATATACCTAATTTGGAGGTATTCACTCCCGAAATTAACGGAAAACACAGTGGTTTATTGGGGCTGTACAAACTGTATAAGGAACTAATGGCGAAGGGGATTGACGGTGTGGCAGACATTCACAATGTGTTACGCACTAATGTACTGAAGTTTTACTTCAAGGGAAGTAAAATACCTTTTAAGCAAATAGATAAAGGACGCGGAGAAAAACGGGCGCTTACCAGCTATAAGTGTAAAGTGTTTGAACCTTTAAAGCCTTCGTATGAGCGGTATGCTGATGTGTTTGCTTCATTGGGTTTCCCGATTGACTTGAGTGAACAATATATTTTACCACCAGCTGACCCGAGTGAAACGGTACAGAAATTGCTGTGTGAAGGCGTGCGCATTGGGGTTGCTCCGTTTGCGTCGTACATAGGCAAACAGTACCCATTTGAAAAGATGTGCGAGGTGATAGAGGCACTTTCTCAGCGGTATGACAACGGCAAGATTTACATTTTTGGAGGAGGAAAAGAAGAGGAAGAGCAGGTGAGCAAAATAGACTTGCCTAATACTGAAAATATGGTAGGGAAGCTCTCGTTCAAACAAGAGTTGGAGCTCATTTCGCACTTAGACATAATGATAGCGATGGATAGTGGGAATGCGCACCTATCGGCAATGTATGGTGTGCCAACGCTTACCTTATGGGGAGTAACGCACCCTTATGCGGGGTTTTACCCTTATGCTCAGCCCAAGGAGAATGCTCTTTTGGCAGATAGAGAGCGGTATCCGCTCATTCCTACTTCGGTATATGGGAAGAAATACCCCAAAGGATATGAAAAAGCCATTGAGACGATTACAGTTGAGGAGGTTGTAGCGAAGACTGAGGAGATACTTAATAATGTGAATTAAGTTAAACCTAAGTATTTTGAAAACATCCCCCTATTCACTTACTCCGCTATCGCGGACAACCTTCAAAGGGGGAAGGTAGAGACGTAAAAGAGACTTATTAGGACAATCAACTTAGCCAAAGTTTCAAACTTTGGCTAAGTGAAGGACACAGTTGATTATTAAATTGATAGACTTTGTCAAAGTCCCAAACTTTGACAAAGTGCAGGGGGTAAGATTCGCAAATCAATTGTGATAGAGTATAATTTTAACAGAAGAGAAATAATTAAAACAGATGAAATATATGAAAAGAATGATTACATTTATCCTTGTAACATTAATTGTTAGCATAGGATACAGCCAAAAGAAGACTGAAAAAGGTAAAGAAGTTATCACCGAAGAGAGAAAAGTAGCGAATTATGACGCTATAGAAGTTTCGGGAGCTTATAATCTTGTACTCACAGAAGGAGAGGTAGGCAAAATAAAAGTGAAAGGACAGAAAGAGGTGCTTTCGTATTTAGAGACCAAAGTGTCCAACAATGTGCTTTATGTAAGCATTGACAGGAAGTACTCACTTAAAACCTCCATTACTGTATATGTGCCTATTGACACTCATTTGAAGAGAGTAATAGGGAAAGGGGCTGTGGATATCTCTACAGAAAAGAAATTGCAAGTAGGCTCATTGTTAGTGAAATTAGAGGGTGGTGGTGACCTTGAAGCATCGGTAACGGCTACTTCACTTGATTTACAAGTGGCTGGAGCAGGAGACATAGACATTGCAGGAGAAACCAAAAGCCTAAGTGTATACGTGAAAGGAGCTGGCGATGTAGATGCTGATGAGCTTAAGGCTGAAAAAGCTACTTTGCGCATAGCGGGAGCAGGAGATATATCGGCTTATGTAACGCAAGAGGTAGATGCTTCTATCGCAGGAGCAGGAGGCATTACTGTGAAAGGAAATCCGCCTGTATTTAAGAAGAGCGTGAAAGGAATAGGGCGTATTAAAATAGAAGAATAACGTAGATATGAAGAAAATCATCATTATCAATGGACCTAACTTGAACCTGTTAGGTCTTCGGGAGCCTGCTGTTTATGGCAATCAGACCTTTGAGGATTACCTAAAGGAACTGCATAGGAAATATCTGGATATTGAACTGTATTATTTCCAGAGTAATTACGAGGGGGCACTGATAGACAAGTTGCACCACATAGGTTTTGAGTATGACGGCATTATACTGAATGCAGGAGCTTATACGCATACCTCGGTAGCCCTTGCCGATGCAGTGGCAGCAATTACTACGCCCGTAGTAGAAGTGCATATTTCTAATACTTTTACGCGAGAAGCGTTTAGGCATCAGTCGTTTTTATCGCCAGTAGTGAAGGGAGTAGTGGTAGGTTTTGGCTTGAAGAGCTATGAATTGGCACTACAGAGTTTTATAGATTAAACGGATTAGGCTTTTAATGATTTGATGAAGAAGTATATCCTAAAAGGTTTAAAGGTATTGGGAGTGCTGATAGCATTGCTATTGGCATTCATCATTATTTTTCCGATGGTGTATCCTGAGTACGTAACTGAGAAGGTTAAGAAGCTCGCCAATGACAATCTGAACGGAGAAATTAACTTTTCAAAAGCTAAGTTATCTTTCTTTACCCACTTCCCGTCGCTTACGCTTAACCTTGACAACTTCTTGATGAAAGGCTCTAAGCCCTATGAAAATGATACACTTGTGGCAGTAAAACAAATATCTTTAGGGATAGATGTAAAGGAATTATTATTCTCTAAGAAAATTGATATAGAGGAAATATACCTAAAGAATGCCTTTGTGCATATAAAAGTAAACAAACAAGGCGAGGCTAATTACAACGTTTACAAATCATCGGGAGAGGAGAGTCGCTCGGAGAGTGATGACGCACGTGTGGATTTACAGCGGATTCAACTGAAAAATACCCGATTGATTTACGATGATAAATCAACAGAGATTTATATTCAAGCCAATGGTTTTAATTACTTAGGTAAAGGAGGCTTAGAGGCTTCTATCTTCGATTTGCGTACTAAAGCAGAAATACAATCATTGGATTTTCTTTTTGGAGGGGAAACATATTTGAAGAACAAGCACGTAAATGCCGAGCTTATTACTCAAATTAATACAAATTCATTAGCTTTTATCTTTCAGCAAAACAACTTAAAGATAAACCGATTGCCTGTAGATTTTAACGGTAAGTTAGACTTTTTGAACAATGGATATGATATTGATTTAGAGATACAATCTAAAGATAGTAATCTTGATGACTTCTTTACCGCCCTTCCTCCCCAATTTACAAAATGGCATAAGAAAGCTACTCTTAAAGGTAAGACCGATATATACTTTTCAATGAAAGGGCAATATATAGCCTCACAGCATTTGAGTCCGGATATTTACTTAAAGATGAAAGTGCGCGATGGTTATGTAGGCTACGAGGGAGTGCCTGCTCCTGCCGAAAATGTGTACTTGAATGTAGAAACAAGATTGCCCTCATTGAACGTAGACAAAGTAGCTGTAAAGCTGGATTCTATTTACTTTGATATAGGTAAGGAGTACTTTTCGGGGATTGTAAGTCTCGATGGTTTGAAGCCCCCAGTAATTGATGCTAAAGTAAGAGCGAACATCAATGTGGAGAATGTGATGCACTTGATGGATATGAAAGACTTCCAACTGAAAGGGATGCTCTTGGCAAACTTAAAGAGTAAGGGAACTTATGCTCCCGAACAGCGATTGTTTCCTATCACAAAAGGGCTTTTGGAGTTCTCCGATGGTTATGTAAAGACACCCTACTATCCCAATCCGGTTACTGATATTCACTTTAAAGGGGATATTGAAAACACTGATGGCACGATGAAGACATTGGCAGTACATTTATCTCCTGCGACGTTCTTGTTTGAAGAGAAGCCTTTTACGGTGAATTTATCGATGGAGAATTTTGACAATATCCGATATGATATACAAGCCAAAGGAGAGTTAGATATAGCCAGAATTTATAAAGTATTCTCACAAAAAGGCTTAGAATTAGAAGGTTATGCCAAAGCAGACCTTACCCTAAAAGGCACTCAGAGTGATGCTACCAATGGGCGTTATCACTTGTTGCACAATAAGGGGGTGATAGAACTGCGCAATATCAAGACCACAACAGAATACTTGCCTAAACCGTTTATCATTCAGCAAGGAGTCTTTCGCTTCAATCAAGACAATATGCACTTTACCAACTTCCGTGCTACCTATGGGAAATCGGACTTTTTGATGAACGGACGAATGAGCAATGCTATTAACTTCTTCCTATCAAACAACCAAGTATTGAAAGGGAACTTTACGGTAAGCTCTAACTACCTTGATATAGATGAGTTTATGTATGCTTCAGCTCCTGCTGAAGAGATAAAAGAAGCAGAAGAAACAACAGTTACCAATGATACTCCAGCTGAAAAGGGGGTGGTGATTGTGCCTAAGCTCTTTAACTTTAATTTAAATGCTAATCTTAAGAACGTAGCTTTACAAGGGCTCACTGTTCATAATTTGAGAGGTAGCACGCAGCTGAACAGAGGTACCTTAGCTTTGCGAAACGTGAGTTTTAATATTATTGGAGTTTCAACACAAATAAATGCTAAATACGCTGATGAAACTCCTAAACTCGCTAACTTTAGTTTCAAGATTAAAGCACAAGATTTTGATGTACAACGAGCCTACAAGGAAGTGAAAATGTTCAGGGAAATGGTGGCAATGGCAAAAGACGCTAAAGGTATTATTTCATTGGATTACAATGTAGAAGGGAAGCTAAACGATGAGATGTTACCCATTTATCCATCGCTAAAAGGAGGGGGCGTACTATCGGTGAAGAACGTGCAGCTAAAAGGGTTTAAGCTCTTTAATGTTATCAGTGATAGAACAGGTACCGATGGACTAAGAGACGCTAACCTTTCGACGATTGACATCAAGAGCACTATAAAGAACAATCTCATTACGGTAGAACGGTTTAAGTTTAAAGTATCAGGGTTTAGACCACGTATAGAAGGGCAGAGTAGCTTTGACGGGAAGTTGAACTTTAAGATGCGTTTAGGCTTACCACCTTTAGGGATTATTGGAATACCTATTAAAGTAACGGGAACGCAAGAGAACCCTAAGATAGGTTTAGGCAAAAAGTCTAAAGATTTAGAAGAAACAGAATACGACCCTAATAATACAGAAGCTATCAATGAAGAAGAACAAAACGGTGAAACTGTACAAAAAGAGAATTGATACTCCCATAGGTGAGATGCTGGGTATAGCTACTGATGAGGCAATTTGTATGCTTGACTTTGTTGATAGTAAAAACTGGCTCAAAGACCAAGAAATACTTGTAAAGCATTACCAAACCACAGTGGTAGAAGAAAGCTCTTTATTGCTATTAGAATTAGAAAAGCAACTGAAAGAGTATTTTGCCAAGAAGCGCAAAGAGTTTAGTCTGCCGTTAGCATTGGTGGGGACTTCATTTCAAGAGGAAGTATGGAAAGTGTTACAGACAATCCCATATGGAGAAACACGTTCGTATAAAGAGCAAGCTACCGTTGTAGGGAACCCCAAAGGAGTGAGAGCCGTAGCCAATGCCAATGGGAAGAACCGTATTTCAATCATTATTCCTTGTCATCGTGTTATAGGTTCAGACGGGACACTTACAGGCTATGCCAGTGGTGTTGAGAGGAAGCAATTTCTGTTGGATTTAGAAAGGAGCAACACTTAATAGATTTATTATTATGGATTTTAGAACTATTGTGCCCATACCTAAGGCTACTAAACACATTACCTATCACTCACGGATACTGAGTATAGGTTCGTGTTTTGCTGTGAATATGGCACAAAAGTTCAGTTATTATAAACTTCCTGTTGTGGTAAACCCTTTTGGGATACTCTTTCACCCCTTAGCTATTGAAAATGTACTTAGTAGAGCCATAGAACACAGACCTTATGAGGCTGGAGATTTCTTTTTGCACAACGAACTTTGGCACAGTTTTGATTTCCATTCGGATATGAGCAAACCGAGTTTAGAGGAGGCTGTTCATCTTGCCAATACGCAACAAAAAGCGCTTTATCACGCATTAGAAAAAGCAGATTTCTGTTTTATCACTCTTGGTACGGCTTGGGTATACATCTATAACAGTACTGATAAGATAGTGGCAAATTGCCATAAAGTGCCTCAGCAACACTTCTCAAAACGACTATTATCAGTAGATGAGATAGGGGAGAGCCTTACCCGTATTATAGCACTGTTGAAGAAGGTGAATAAAGACTTGCAGTGTGTCTTCACTATTTCGCCTGTGCGACACTTGAAAGATGGTTTTTTAGAAAACCAAGTGAGCAAGGCACATTTGTTAGTAGCACTTTATTCGGTACTTTCATCAGGGGAGTGTGCTTATTTTCCAGCCTATGAATTGCTTTTAGATGAGCTTCGCGATTACCGCTTTTACACCAATGATATGGTACACCCATCGGAAATGGCTATAAACTATATTTGGGAGCGTTTGGTAGAAACATATATAGATAAGGCTACACAGACAGATATGAAACAAGTTGATGCTATACAGAAAGGCTTACAACATCGTCCTTTTAACCCTGATACAGAGAGTCATCAGCAGTTTCAAAAACAGTTGCGACAGAAGATAGAGGATTTTAAAAGGAAATACCCTCATATTGAGATATAAAAAAGCTATCTAATAAGAACTATTAGATAGCTTTTTGTTTATTGTTATGTAAGTATATTACAATACTTCAATCTCATCAATGAAGAGGAAACCAGGTTTACCAGCTGCTCCTTGGTGGAAAGCAGGTATTTTGTTTACTTCATTTATCTTCACTCTTAGATAGGTTACATCTTTTTCAGGGAAAGATAAAGAGTAAGTTTTTATTTCTTTAATGTGTTCCTTAGGAAGGGCATAGCTCTCTTTAGCAAGTAGTTCATAGTTTTTACCGTCCTTAGAACCCCATACTTCAAAGCTGGTTGGAGGGTAAATCCAATCACCTGTTTCAATAAAAGCATTAAAACGAACTTCTTTTACAGGAGTATTTTCTTTTAGGGTGATTGCTACTTCACAAGGGGCTTCGCTAAATCCTAACCATTCTCCAGAGCGAGAATTGGTACCGCCTCTTCGACCATCAACTAAAGTTATAGCGCCTTCAAAAGTATAGTTTTGAGTAGGTTTGCTGAGGAACTCAATAGGACGTACAGTTGCTTTGTTAAAGAAAAACTTTTGCTCAAAGCTACTTTCGCCTTCTTGACCAAATACTTTAGCTTTTAGATGTGTATCTTTGGTAAGTTTTAAAGGTTCTTTATACACGTTGGAGTTCTTAGTAGGTTCGCTTCCATCGGTGGTGTAATAAATAGGTGTATCTTGTAGACAAGAGAAGGTTACTTGTATATCACCTACCTCAGGCTTTACTTCAGCACGAAGGTCGAATATGTGTTTAGCATAGTTATAGCCTTCTAACTGGTAGATAGGAAGCAAGCGCAACAAGCGTTGTAAGAACTGATTGTAATCTTTAGGTTTTGCAGGGTCTTCCCATTGTACTTCAGCTAAGGCTGCAAAACGAGGCAATGCCATATATTGTACGTGTTTGAAAGTCTTGATGTACTCTGTCCACACGTTGGCTTGTACGCCTAAGATATGTTTTTGTTGCTCTTTATTGAGGGCATCGGGATAAGGATTGAAAGAGTAAACACGTTCTACAGGCACATAACCACCAATGGCAAGCGGTTCTTTATCAGTTTTATCAGTTTGATAGAAATCGAAATAGCAGAATGACATAGGGGTCATAATGGCATCGTGGTTAGACTTGGCTGCTTCTATGGCACCGCCAATACCTCTCCAAGACATTACTGAGGCGTTAGGAGCTAAACCACCTTCGAGGATTTCGTCCCAACCAATGATTTTACGACCTTTTTTAGCCAATACTTCTTCAGCAAATGTAATCACGTGACTTTGTAAGTATTCTTCGGCAGTGTGCTTGGCATCACCTTTAATGCCTAATTCTTTTATCTTAGCTTGGCATTTAGGACATTTTTTCCAACTGTCTTTAGGGCACTCATCACCACCTATGTGGATATATTCTGAAGGGAATACTTCAGTTACTTCTTCCAATATATTTTTAATGAAATCATAAGTTTCGGGGTTACCAGCACAAAGCACTTCTTCGGCTACGCCCCAAGTTTCTCTTACTTTATAAGGGCCTCCTGTACAGCCTAATTGAGGGTAAGTAGCTAATGCAGCCACCATATGACCAGGGAGGTCTATCTCAGGAATAATGGTAATATTACGGTCGGCGGCATATTTTACAATGTCTTTCATTTCTTGCTGAGTGTAAAAACCTCCGTGAGGTTTACCATCGAAGGTATCCCATTGCTTGTTTACCATAGTTTGGCTACGAGTACTTCCTTTTACAGTAAGTTCTGGGTACTTTTTAGACTCAAAACGCCAGCCTTGATCATCGGTGAGATGCCAGTGGAATTTATTGATATTGTGGAGTGCCAACATATCGATATAAATGCGCACAGAGTCGGCAGTGAAGAAATGGCGAGCACTATCTAAGTGTGCACCGCGATAAGCAAAATAGGGTTTATCGGTTATTTCTTTAGCAGTGAAGATTACTTTGCCTACTTGTTGCACGGGAATGGACTTTCTTAAGAGTTGTACTCCATAGAAAGTACCCGCTTTAGAAGCTCCATTTACAGTGATGTTGTTTGCATTTACTACTACTTGGTAAGCTTCTTTGTTGTCGTTTTGATAATTTTGTGACAAGGCAATAGTGTTGGTTTCACCAGTTTGTCTTGTAGACACTTTTACATCAATTCCTGCTTGTTTTTTGATATATTCTTGCAAGAACCCTGCATACTGTTGTAAAGAAGCATCACCTTCGGGATAAGTGATTTTGGTATCGGCTGTAAGCACGAAAGGTTTATCGGCATCAGCTTGTGGAGCCGTAATCGTTTCAGGCATTGGGATTACCTCGTAATTGGCGGTACTCTCAGCTTGATTGTTTGTAGTTGATTTACACGAAATAATCGTCATCAATAACAAAAGTGCGGAAGTTAATTTTATCTTCATTACATTTATAAATTTGAATTAATGGGACAAAGGTATAAAATTTTTTTTAAATATTTTTTGGTTAGGTGATATTTTTTTTGCACCTTTGCAAATATTTTTAAAAAGCTATTGAAAACAGCTCAAAAAGCTAAGAGGTAGGTATAATACTATAATGCTAGAAATGCCAATAATACCAATTGTTAGAGGTAAAAGATAAAAGGTAAAAGGTGCGAGGTCGTAGCACGACAGGCGAGTAAATAAAGAATGGACGAACAGAAGACGAATAAAACCTCCCCTACCCCCCTCCAAAGGGGGAACTGTAGCGACGCAAAGACGGTGTGAGCCACACAGGCAGATAAAGAATAGATAAAGGAAGGACGAACAAAAGACGAAGGAAGAACGAACAAAAGGTGAATTTAAAGAGAATTTTAACTGGAGTTTAAAAGGGAAAAATAATACTGTAAGAATACTAATAGACTTTTATATACATCAAAAACCAATGAAAAAATTTGATAAAGAAGTGTACCTAAAATGGTACGAGGATATGCTTTTTTGGAGAAAGTTTGAAGATAAGCTGGCTGCGGTTTATATTCAACAAAAAGTAAGGGGATTTTTGCACCTATACAACGGACAAGAAGCCGTAGCTGCAGGTTGTCTCCACGCAATGGATTTGACTAAGGATAAGATGATTACTTCTTACCGTTGCCACGTGCACCCTATAGGTTTAGGCGTAGATCCTAAACGCATTATGGCTGAATTGTACGGTAAAGGCACAGGTACCTCTCACGGTTTGGGAGGCTCTATGCACATCTTCTCTAAAGAGCACCACTTTTACGGTGGTCACGGTATTGTAGGAGGGCAAATTGCATTGGGAGCTGGTTTGGCTTTTGCTGACAAGTATTTCAATCGCGAAGCTGTAACTCTTACCTTTATGGGTGATGGAGCAGTGCGCCAAGGAGCTTTTCACGAGACAATGAACTTGGCTATGTTGTGGAAATTGCCGGTAGTTTTTATTGTAGAAAATAATCACTATGCGATGGGTACATCGGTGGAAAGAACGGCTAACCACGTGGATATTTGGAAACTTGGATTAGGTTACCAAATGCCTTGCCAACCCGTAGATGGTATGCACCCTGAAACAGTAGCCGAAGCGGTATACGAAGCAGTAGAGCGTGCACGTAGGGGAGAAGGTCCTACTTTGCTTGATGTTCGTACTTATCGTTATCGTGGGCACTCAATGTCGGACGCACAACATTACCGCACTAAAGAAGAGGTGGAAGAGTACAAGAAACAAGACCCAATCACCAATGTACTTGCGGTTATCAAAGAGAAGAAATACGCTACCGATGCTGAGTTAGAAGCTATTGACGAACGTGTAAAAGAGCGTGTGGCTGAATGTGAGAAATTCGCTGAAGAATCACCTTATCCAGAAACACATATTATGTATGACGTAGTTTACGATCAAGAAAATTATCCTTTCTTGCCCAGTAGACTTTAATAAAAAAGGAAACACTAATTAAATATAACAACATAAATGGCAGAAATTATTACTATGCCACGCTTGAGCGACACTATGGAAGAGGGTGTGGTTGCAAAGTGGCTTAAAAAAGTAGGCGATAAAGTAAATGAAGGCGACATCTTGGCTGAAATTGAGACCGATAAAGCTACGATGGAGTTTGAGTCGTTTCACTCTGGTACCTTATTGTATATAGGGTTACAAGAAGGAGAAAGTGCAAAAGTAGATACCCTTTTGGCAATCATTGGTAATGAAGGGGAAGATATTTCGGCACTTATAGCGGGGGCAGCTTCAACACCAGCAGCTAAAGCTGAAGAAGCAAAGCCTGTAGCTGAAGTAGCCACTGCATCTACGGCGAGTGTAGCGCCTGTTGCTATGCCTGCAGGGGTAGAGGTGGTAACAATGCCTCGACTTAGTGATACGATGACGGAGGGAACTGTAGCTTCTTGGCTTAAGAAAGTAGGTGATACCGTGAAGGAAGGCGATATTTTGGCTGAAATTGAAACCGATAAGGCTACGATGGAGTTTGAATCGTTCTATGCTGGTACTTTATTGTACATAGGTTTAAAAGAAGGAGAAAGTGCTTCAGTAGATTCATTATTGGCAATTATAGGACCTGCGGGTACTGATGTAAATGCAGTATTGGCAGCTGTACAAAGTGGTGGAGCTTCAGCTTCGGCTTCTGCAACGCCTAAGGCTGAAAGCAAACCAGCTGAAAACACTGCACCTGCTACTACTACAGTAGCTAATGCAAACGACCGTGTATTTGCTTCGCCTTTGGCTAAGAAAATAGCTCAAGATAAAGGTATTAACCTCACTGAGGTGAAAGGAACTGGTGAAAATGGACGCATAGTGAAGAAGGACGTAGAGAACTTTACTCCGAGTGCTAAGGCTGCTACCGCTACTGCGGCTACACCAGCTACTGCTACTGCGGCTATTCCGACTGTAATACCTGTGGGAGTAGAAGTAACCGAAGAAGTGAAGAACTCACAAATGCGCAAAACAATTGCAAAACGTTTGGCTGAATCTAAATTCACTGCACCTCACTACTATTTGGCAATTGAAATTGATATGGACAACGCGATGGAATCTCGCGCTCAAATCAACAATTTGCCAGATACAAAAATATCTTTCAACGATATGGTAGTGAAAGCCTGCGCGATGGCACTTAAAAAGCACCCTCAAGTAAACACTTCTTGGAAAGGAGATGTAACTGTTTACAACAAACACGTGAACGTAGGGGTAGCTGTGGCTATTGAAGATGGTTTGGTAGTGCCTGTTATCAAATTTACTGATACTTTAACACTTACTCAAATTGGGGCATTGGTGAAAGATTTGGCTGGTAAGGCACGCAATAAGAAATTGACACCTGCCGAAATAGAAGGCAGTACTTTCACTGTGTCTAACTTAGGTATGTTTGGGGTAGATGTGTTTACTTCTATTATCAATCAGCCTAACTCAGCTATTCTTTCAGTAGGTGCGATTGTTGAGAAACCTGTGGTGAAAAATGGACAGATAGTAGTAGGTCATACTATGCAAGTAACGCTTGCTTGCGACCACCGTACTATCGATGGAGCTACTGGGGCTCAATTCTTGCAAACACTCAAGGCATACATTGAGAATCCTGTAACAATGCTCGCATAAAGAGTGTTGAACACAGCATATTACAAAAGGGTTACCTATATAGGTAACCCTTTTTGTTATAGAGAACACTAAAGCGCAAGGGTTTGATAATTAGTGTAATAAAAAGGGAATGATAAAATAATGATTAATTTCTTTAATAAAGATTTTGAAAGTATAAAAATCTTATCTACTTTTGCTATAATAAAACTAAAAAGATAATTATAATGAGTGTATTGGTTAATAAGAATTCAAAAGTAATAGTACAAGGTTTCACAGGAAGTGAGGGAACCTTCCACGCAGAGCAAATGATTGCTTATGGCACTAATGTAGTAGGAGGAATAACCCCCAATAAAGGGGGGCAAACACATTTAGGGAAGCCAGTGTTTAACACGGTAGCCGATGCTGTAAAGGCAACAGGGGCTGATGTCTCTATTATTTTTGTACCACCAGCTTTTGCTGCAGATGCTATTATGGAGGCTGCCGATGCAGGGATAAAGGTAGTTATTACTATTACAGAAGGAATTCCGGTAGCCGATATGGTGAAGGTAGCTGCTTATATAAAGAACAGAGATTGCCGTTTGGTAGGTCCTAACTGTCCGGGTGTAATTACGCCTGAAGAAGCAAAAGTGGGTATTATGCCAGGCTTTATCTTTAAGAAAGGACACGTGGGGATAGTTTCAAAATCAGGGACACTTACTTATGAGGCAGCCGACCAGATTGTAAGACAAGGATTAGGCATTACTACCGCCATTGGTATTGGTGGAGACCCTATTATTGGTACTACTACAAAAGAAGCGGTGGAATTGCTGATGAATGACCCAGAAACGCATTGTATAGTGATGATAGGTGAAATAGGTGGGCAGTTAGAACCAGAGGCAGCTCGATGGATAAAAGCTAATGGCAATAAGAAGCCTGTGGTTAGTTTTATAGCAGGAGAGACTGCGCCTAAAGGAAGAACAATGGGGCACGCTGGGGCTATAGTAGGTGGAGCAGAAGATACTGCTGAAGCTAAGAAACGCATCTTACGTGAATGTGGTGTTCACGTGGTAGATTCGCCGGCTAAAATAGGAGAAAAAGTAGCTGAAATAATGAAAAGATAGCATTTGTTAATAATCTATGAAAAAACTAATACTTATCGTTTTGTTTAGTACTATTATTTCATTTTTTAATTCTTTATTTGCCCAAAAGAAGCTTCAAGATGTAGATGTGTTTAAAAGAAATCCTTCGGAGGTAACTTCGTTTGACGACGCACGCACTGAGGCAGAGAAAATATTGCAATACCTGATACAAGAA
This sequence comes from Capnocytophaga sp. HP1101, assembly GCF_054772415.1. Taxonomy (NCBI): domain Bacteria; kingdom Pseudomonadati; phylum Bacteroidota; class Flavobacteriia; order Flavobacteriales; family Flavobacteriaceae; genus Capnocytophaga; species Capnocytophaga sp. HP1101. The sequence goes on along the minus strand of NZ_BPUU01000016.1, from coordinate 60,311 downwards.
CAAATTATACCAGGAGCCTCTGTAACAGTAGCCAAACAAGGGAAAATAATATGGCAAAGAGGTTACGGATATGCTGATATTAGCAAAAAGACAACTATTGACCCTAAAAATACGCTCTTCAGAGTAGCGAGTATGTCGAAAGCTATTACGGGGATGGTATTAGCCAGATTGCAGGAGCAAAAGAAGTTTGATTGGAATACTTCAATTTATGAATATATACCCGATTATCCGCAAAAGCCTTTTGACTTTACTGTAAAACAACTTGCAGGACACTTAGCGGGCATACGCACTTATAGGGCTAATGAATATACTTTAAATAAACACTATACCATTGAACAAGGGGTAGATTTATTTAAAGACGATATATTGCAATCGGCGCCAGGGACAAAGTTTTTGTACAGTAGTTACGGTATAAATTTGATTTCATTGGCTATAGAAAAATGCTTGAATGAGAAGTTTGAAAATGTAGCCAAAGAAGAGGTGTTCAAGCCTTTGAATATGTGGAAAACGTTCCCTGATAGAGGGAAGATAATTAAAGATGAGGCTACGCCTTATTCGCGGTCTAAAAAAGGAGGACTCACCAAAGCTCCTGATGTGAATAACTACTTCAAGTTGGCGGGCGGAGGATTCCTTTCTACTTCTAACGATATTGCTAAAATGGGAATAGCAATAGAGCGCCATAACTTTCTTTCTCAGCCTATAGAAAATGAGATGCTAAAAAAGCAATGTACTTTTGATGATACAGAGGTAAGTTATGGTATAGGTTGGCAAAACCAACGAGACTGGAATGGCAGGGATTACTTTGGACACACAGGAATGGGGGTAGGAGGTTACGGTTGGCTCTCAGTATACCCAAATGAGCAAGTGGTAATTGTGTTACTGTTTAATGTAACAGACCCACAAATTAATATCTACTTACAGCGTTTAACCGACTTTATTATTGAAGGGGCAGAGCGTATCCCTAATCAGTATTAAAAAATGATCATTTGAGCAGAGCAAGCCCAATACCAATATTAAAGTTTAAAAGTATGAATAACAATATAATAAAAATGTTCCTTATTGTAGGCGTTGCTCTATTGGTAGGAGCTGCTTTGGCAACCTTATACCTCTTTCTTGTTATGAGATTTACAAGCAGTTATGATAGGGTATCTATGCTCTTTTTCCCTATTCCTTTTCTATTAGGGGTATGTATATTCTGTTCCTTTGCTTATAATCAAAAAATAGTAGGTATCCTTGCTATAGTTTGCACGATTGTTTTCTTTTGGCTTATGATGAGTATTTTGAAAATTACTTTTTCTAGAGTATATGCAGGAGTAACATTGCCCAAGGTCTATGAAAAAAACTATCACGAAATATCAGAATATAAAACATATCACCTAAAAGGAGAAAAATATCTCTTTCAACTACCTGAAAATTTTCATTTCAATATGAAGGGCATCTACCTCAATCTTCAAAATGAGTTAATAGTGCACGGTAAAGAATATTCAACCTCTTATAGTATGAAATACAATTTGTTAGGGGAACGTATATCTGAAAACGACACATTAGAAATACAACTAAACGCACCTAATATTTTCGAGGAAAGTTCGCAGCGTTTTCCTAAACAAGAAGAGACACTTAAGCGTATGAGTATAAATCCCCTATATGTGGAAAGTTATAGAAATAAAGATGGTGAATATGAAACTATTTTGTATTTTGATATAAAAACCCACCTTTACACCTTCCGATTGAAAACAAAATTCTCTTACATCAAAAATCAAGAAGAGCTTTCAAAAAAAACTACAACTTATTATACAAATGACACTGAAACAATAGAGTCTTTTGGCACTATTAGCGTATATACTAATAAACATCTCCACTATCAGCTACTAAAAATAAGGGACAGGTTTTATATGATAAAAGAATGACTTTATACAACAATCTGTAAAAAACAACTTTGCCAAAGGTCATAGCGCGACAGGCGATAGGAAACTTTGGCAAAGTGTAGGGCGTAAAATTTGCAAACCAATTCTGATTAGCGATAATTAACAAAATTCATTATAGGCTTGTTGGAGATTTTCAGCGATAGCTTCAGCCATTCTACCTTCGATGTGATGGCGTTCCAACATATGCACTAATTCACCATCTTTAAATAACGCTATACTAGGAGAAGAGGGCGGGAAAGGAAGCATAAAGTTACGAGCTTCTTCAGTAGCCTCTCTGTCGACCCCAGCAAAAACAGTGGTAAGATGGTCGGGTTTTTTAGCATTCTGCAAGCTGTAGATTACTGCAGGGCGTGCATTACGAGCCGCACAACCACATACAGAGTTTACTACCACTAAGGTAGTACCTGCTTTTTTCAATGCTTCTTTTACAGCCTCGGCTGTTTTTAATTCTTCAAAACCAACAGCAGTTAGTTCTTCTATCATTGGTTTTACCAATTCTGGTGGATACATAATACTTCGTTTTTAAATTGGGTGCAAAGGTACTAAAAAAAATTATATTACGAATTATTTTGCCAATTGGAATTTATGTAGTACTTTTGAGCCACTAACTAAACATTATTTTAAATGGCAAAAATTACGACTGCTCAAGAAGCCTTAAAGGTAGTAAAAAGTGGCGACTTTGTTTATATTCACGGAGGCGCTGCTGTACCTGAGATACTTGTAGATGCTCTTGTTGAGCGAGCATCAGAATTACGGAATGTGACTATTGGGCACATTCACATTGAGGGGGAAGCACCTTATGCCGACCCCAAGTACAAGGATAGTTTCTATATAGATTCGTTTTTTCTATCGAGGAATGTGCGACATATTATGAAGAATGGGAATGGTTCTTATACTCCTATTTTTTTAAGTGATATGCCCTTGTTATTTGATAGAAAACACATCAAAGTAGATGTAGTACTTATACAAGTATCGCCTCCTGATAAGTTTGGTTTTTGCTCTATGGGTGTGAGTGTAGAGGCTTGTAAATCGGCGATACGCAATGCAAAATATGTGATTGCCAAAGTAAATAAGCAAATGCCTCGCACTTATGGTGACGCTCTTGTGCATATTGATGAGATTGACTTCTTAGTGGAGCACGATGCACCTATCTTCTCATTACATCTCACTGAACCTGATACTATTGAAAAACAGATAGCCCGACATATTGTTCCTCTTATTGAGGACGGCAGTACGCTTCAACTGGGTATTGGTAATATTCCTAACGCTACTTTGGGAGAGATGGGGCACTTGAAAAACTTAGGTATCCATACTGAACTGCTCACAGAAGGAGTACTTGATTTGGTGAAAAAAGGAGTGATTAACGGTTATGCAAAGAAGATTGACAAAGGCAAGATTATAGCTTCGTTTGTGATGGGCACACAAGAATTGTATGATTTTATAGACAAAAATCCATCGGTGGAAGTGGCAGAGGCTTCGTATACCAATGAAGTGGCAGTGATACGTCAGAACCCAAAAATGATATCTATCAATTCGGCAATAGAGGTAGACCTTACAGGACAGGTGTGTGCTGACTCTATTGGATCGACTATCTATTCAGGTGTTGGAGGGCAGATAGACTTTGTAAGAGGGGCAATGCTGAGCGAAGGGGGGAAATCTATCATTGCGTTTCCTTCGACTACCAACAAAGGTGAGAGCAAGATAGTGCCTTTCCTCAAAAGAGGGGCAGGTGTAGTTACTTCTCGAGCTCACGTACAGTATATTGTTACAGAATATGGAGTGGCTGAGCTGTTTGGTAAGAATTTAAACGAACGCGCTAAGGCATTGATAGCGATAGCACACCCTGACCATCGTGAAAGTTTGGAAAGAAGTTTTGCAGAAGATTTTTAAATATGGAAAGTAATTAGAAAATGAGTAAATGATGAGAATTGGGGGGCTTGGACGGTTTGGACAAGTCGGATAGGTAGGAGGGGATGGAGATATCGGAAGAAAACGGAGGTATTCAAAAGGGATTTTTTAGGTAAAAGATAAAAGGTAAAAGGTAAAATGGGTATGGTTAGCTTATACAAAGCTTATAGGATACTTATACGAATCTTGGACGATTGATATACAAAGGGTATATAAAGGGTATATAAAGAGTTGATAGTTAGTAGTTAAGAATTGAAGGGAAATGGTAGTTTTTATGAAAATAAAACGAATGAAAAGGGAAGTTGAGTTTAATGTTATAATACCAAAAATGCCAATAGTACTATTTTTGGACTGAAGGTAAGAGAGGGGTAATATTTATGGCACGCCTATTGTAATACATAGGGAGCAATGTACGTTTTGCAGTATGTAAGAAATTGATTTCAAGCTGTATAAATATGGATAGGGTATTTGCAGGGCGATAAGAAGTACTGACAAAATGGCATATAGAAACCATCTAAATATGAATATAGGAAATTTTGACAGCCTTATGGCTGAACATATAGACGAAGATACAGAATTTATTCCGCTTCTTACTTTGGAAGACGAAGAAGAGATAGAGCGAGAGCGTATACCGCACGTATTACCTATACTTCCCTTGAAAAACACAGTGTTATTTCCTGGGGTGGTAGTACCTATTACTGCGGGGCGAGATGCCTCTATTCACCTTATTAACGAGGCATATGCCACTACTAAGACTATTGGAGTGGTAGCACAATTGGACGAGAAGACTGAAATACCGGAAGGCAAAGATCTCTTCCGCTTTGGTACAGTAGCTCGTATTCTGAGAGTGTTGAAAATGCCTGATGGCAATGTGACGATTATTATTCAAGGTAAAAAGCGCTTCGAGATAGAGAGTTTTGTAGAAGAAAGACCGTATATTAAAGCGGTAATAAAAGAGATGTCGGACGTGAAACCCGATGCGAACGACAAGGAGTTTGAGGCGACTATTGAGGCAGTGAAGGACCTTTCTATCAAGATTGTACAAGAGAACCCAAACATTCCTTCGGAAGCCGCTTTTGCTATTCGGAATATAGAAAGCAACTCGTTTCTCATTAACTTCATATCCTCAAATATGAACGCTACTGTGCTCGAAAAGCAAGGGGTATTGGAAATTGATGAGCTGAAAGAGCGCGCTACGGCTATTCTTAAGTATTTGAACATCGACTTGCAACGCCTTACTTTGCGCAATGAAGTACAATCAAAAACGCGTTTTGATATTGACCAGCAGCAGCGTGAATATTTCTTGCACCAACAAATGCGCACCATTCAGGAAGAATTGGGGGGTGTATCGTATGAGCAAGAGTTGGAAGAGCTGAAAAAGAAGGCAAAAACTAAGAAATGGGATAAAAAGATTGAAGAGGTTTTTGATAAGGAACTCAGCAAATTACAGCGTACCAATCCTAATAGTCCTGATTACGGTATTCAGCGCAATTACTTAGAAGTGCTCTTGGAATTGCCTTGGAATGAGTATTCTAAAGACAATTTTGACTTGAAACGCGCTCAGAAGATTCTTGACAAAGACCACTACGGTTTAGAAGAGGTGAAACGCCGTATCATAGAGTATTTAGCAGTGCTCAAACTGCGCAACGATATGAAATCGCCTATTTTGTGCTTCTACGGACCTCCTGGGGTAGGAAAGACCTCCTTAGGTCGCTCTATCGCTAAAGCGTTGAATCGCGAATATGTGCGTATGTCGTTAGGAGGTTTACACGATGAGGCTGAAATACGCGGACACCGGAAAACGTACATAGGTGCGATGCCTGGGCGTATTTTGCAACAGCTCAAAAAAGCTAAGACCTCTAATCCTGTATTTGTATTAGATGAGATAGACAAGTTAGGGAGCAATAGTTACCAAGGCGATCCTTCTTCAGCGATGCTGGAAGTGCTTGACCCAGAACAAAATAAAGAGTTTTACGACAACTTCCTTGAGATGGGTTACGACCTTTCAAAAGTGATGTTTATCGCTACTGCTAACGACCTATCGACCATACAGCCCGCTTTGCTCGACCGTATGGAACTTATCAATGTAACGGGTTATACTATAGAAGAGAAAACTGAAATTGCTAAGCGTCACCTATTGCCTAAACAATTGGAAGAGCACGGTATGAAAACTACTGATTTGCAATTGGGCAAAAAGGAAATAGAGCGTATAGTAGAAGGTTATACTCGCGAATCAGGGGTACGAGCGTTGGAAAAAGAAATTGCCAAAGTGGTGCGTTACGGGGCTAAAAACCTTGCGATGGAAGAAACCTACGACCCTAAACTTACGGTGGAAACCATTGAGAAAATATTAGGTCCTGCTCGATTAGAACGCGATAAATACGAAGATAACGAGGTGGCAGGAGTAGTTACTGGACTTGCGTGGACGAGCGTTGGAGGTGATATTTTGTTTATAGAGTCTGCCTTGTCGAAAGGTAAAGGCGTACTGAATATCACAGGTAATTTAGGACAGGTGATGAAGGAATCGGCTACAATTGCTTTAGAATACCTAAAAGCCAATGCAGAGCGTTACAATCTCAACCCTAAACTCTTTGACACTTACGATGTGCACATACACGTGCCTGAAGGAGCTACGCCTAAAGATGGTCCAAGTGCGGGTATTGCGATGCTCACTTCGTTAATGTCGCTCTTCACTCAAAAACGAGTGAAAAAGCACTTGGCGATGACAGGAGAAATTACCTTGCGTGGGAAAGTACTTCCTGTAGGCGGACTCAAAGAGAAGATTTTGGCAGGCAAACGCGCTGGTATTAAAGAGTATATTTTGTGTAAAGATAACGAGAAAGATATTTTGGAAATTAAGCAAGAATACCTTAAAGGGTTGACTTTTCACTATGTAACTGATATGGAGGAAGTGATACACTTGGCTATTACTGGTCAAGATGTAAAACACAAAAAAGTTTTAGCCTTTGAGTAATAATTAGTATCTTTGCACCCTCTTTCTCTCTTGCAAGGAGTTGGAGAGGCTACATAATAAAAATAAAGATGAACAAAAATCAAGAAGAAGATATATTAGGGGATAACCACATTGCTACTTCGGCTGTTACCCCACTTAGAGCAGATGCGTTTAAGCTGAGTGAAACCGAAAAAATAGACGAAATAGAAACACACGTACGCGCTATTTTGCACACTTTAGGAATGGACTTAGCCGATGACAGTTTGAAAGGCACTCCCAGACGCGTGGCTAAAATGTTTGTAAAAGAGATTTTTGGAGGCTTATTGCCAGAGCGTAAACCTTCGATGTCTACTTTTGACAACTCTTATCATTACGGTGAGATGTTGGTAGAGAAGAACATTGTGGTGTATTCTACTTGCGAACACCACTTGTTGCCTATAGTAGGACGTGCCCACGTGGGGTATATTTCTAACGGTAAAGTGTTGGGGCTCTCGAAGATGAATCGTATTGTAGAGTATTACGCCAAACGTCCGCAAGTACAAGAGCGCCTCACTATGCAAATCGTACAAGAGATGCAACGCGCTTTGGGCACTGAAGATGTGGCTTGTATTATAGATGCTAAACACCTATGTGTGAACTCACGTGGTATAGAAGACATCGACAGTAGTACAGTTACAGCTGAGTTTGGCGGTAAATTCAAAGATCCTGAAGTGAGAAAAGAGTTCTTAGAATACATTAAATTAGAGACGAGATTCCATTAAAATAGATAAATATATAATCAAAAAAACGAAAAATACTCCTAAAGGGTTAGATACTTTTAGGGGTATTTTTTGTGTGTAGAGGTTTTAGGACGTGACACACTTAACTTGTTTTTTTCTTATCTCTTCTTTACTGCCAAAACTCATAACCCTCTCAGTTCAATCCTCAAAACTTCTTTGCAATATTTGTTTTGAATATTACTCAAGCAAAAAAAAATCAAAAAATATTTGGCAGTAATAAATATTCTTACTACTTTTGCCATTATTACCCCCACAATGGGGTATAATTTGTTATTTAAAATACATAAAATATGAAGTTTATAGTATCCAGTTCCTACTTATTAAAGAAGTTACAAGTATTTGGCGGTGTTATCAATAACAACAACACAATGCCAATACTCGACAACTTTTTGTTTGAACTATCTACCAATTCTTTAACAATCTCGGCTTCCGATTTGGAAACTACTGTAAGAGGTACCTTGGAAGTAGAATCCGATTCAGAAGGAAGTATCGCTGTTTCAGCTAAATTGTTGATAGATATTCTCAAAACCTTTTCTGAACAACCCCTTACTTTCTTAGTAAAAGAGAATAACGTAATAGAAATTAGCTCTACTACAGGTAATTATACCTTAGCCTATTTAGATGGCGCCGAATTCCCTCGCCCTGTGGCTTTGCCCGAAGCAAGCAAAGTAACCTTGATAGGCGATGTGTTGGCAACAGCTGTACAAAAAACTATCTTCGCTGCTGGTAACGATGACTTGCGCCCTACTATGAGCGGTATTTTGTTCCAATTCAGCGAAAACGGATTGACCTTTGTAGGTACTGACGCTCATAAATTGGTAAAGTACGAGCGATTGGATATCAAAGCTAACGAAGCTACCGATTTTATTATGCCTAAAAAACCATTGAATATCCTCAAAGGTATTTTGGCAGGTAGCGAAACCGAAGTAACAATTGAGTACAATGAGAGCAATGCTAAATTCTCATTTGACGATATGGAATTCATCTGCCGCCTTATCGATGGTAAATACCCTAACTACGATGCGGTAATCCCTAAAGAAAACCCTAATAAGCTCATCTTGAACCGCGCTCAGTTCTATAGCTCTATCAATCGTCTGTCTTTGTTCTCTAACAAAACTACTCACCAAGTGCGCTTGAAAGTAGCCGGCTCAAGTTTGGTAATTTCAGCAGAAGATGTAGATTACAGCAACAAAGGGGAGGAACGCTTCACTTGTAACTATCAAGGTGATGATTTGGAAATCGGTTTCAACTCTAAATTCTTAAAAGAGATGATTAACAACTTAGATTCCGATGAAATCTTGATTGAAATGTCCTTGCCTAACCGCGCTGGGCTTATCACTCCTGTTGATGGGCTTGATGAAGGAGAAAAAGTATTGATGCTGGCAATGCCTATTATGCTCAATAATAATCAATAAATAAAAAATAATTCATTTTAAAAATGAAAAGAAACGCCTTATGAAGTGTCTTTTTAAGGCGTTTCTTTTTAGTTAAAATCAATATATGAAGTCTATTTTAGAAAGAATAAAGCCGTTTACTTATATAGCCGCCTTCTACCTCATCGTTTCACTGGTGATGCGTGTAGTTTTTATGGTACATCCTATTACTACCACTGATTTCTCGGTGTGGAGTGTGATCAAAAAGCTTTTTGTAGGGTTAATCTCCGATGCTTTTGTGATACTTTTGGCGAGTAGCATCTTGCTGATTTATTTTCTCTTTATCGCCAATGTAAAATACAAAAAACCTTATGGGGGCATCATTTTAGGAGCTTTTATCCTAATGTTGCTCTATATTCAGTTTTACCCTAATAATATATTTGCTCAGTACGGAGGAGTGATTCCCGAAATTGCTTTAGCTTTCTTCGGCTTCAAAACTTTGTGTTTTGCCTTGTTGCTCTTCTTGCCTAAGTACAGAGCACAACTGCGCAATACCTTGTATTTTATCACTTTAGCTATTTATGTATTTACTATTGTGATGAATGCAGTGAGTGAGTATTTTTTCTGGAATGAATTTGGTATTCGCTACAATTTTATAGCGGTTGATTATCTTATTTATACGAATGAGGTGATAGGTAATATAATGGAAAGTTACCCTGTAGTCCCTTTGTTTACGGGGGTATTCGTAGTGGTATTAGCTATCACAATTTATTTGTTTATAAAAACTAAAAGCGTCTTCAAAACGATACCTTCTCTCTTTGAAAAAACGGTGATACTAATTCCTTATTTACTCTTAGCTCTTATAGGTATTTGGCGCTTACCTCAGCTTGATGCTATGACTGCCGAGAATACTTTTGCTCAAGAAATACAGAGCAATGGGGTGTATAAGTTCTATTATGCTTTTACACACAGTGAATTAGATTTCTTCCAGTTTTATCCTACCTTGCCTGAGAAAGAGGCTGAGGCGATACTGCTTCAGCAACTCAAGTCTCCTACTCTGGAACGCCAAATTGTGGGCGATACCACCGAGGTACATCGCAATGTAGTACTCATCTCAATCGAAAGCCTTTCAGCCGAATACCTTACAATGTACGGCAATACCGATAATCGTACGCCTTTTTTGGATAGCTTGGCGAATAACAGCCTTTTCTTTACTAATTTATACGCTACAGGCAACCGTACCGTCCGTGGTTTGGAAGCGCTTACACTTTGCATTCCGCCTACTCCTGGTGAAAGTGTGGTAAAGCGCAAGGACAACAAGGATAAGTTTACCACGGGTAGTGTGTTCAAGAGCAAAGGTTACGATGTGAAATACCTCTATGGGGGTGATAGTTATTTTGACAATATGAAGGATTTCTTCGGGGGCAATGGCTACGATATTGTAGATAGCCATAGTTTTTCACCCAGTGAGGTTACTTTTTCAAATATTTGGGGCGTTTGCGATGAGGATATGGCTCATAAAGCGATAAAAGTGATGAACGAACAAGCTAAAGCGGGTAAACCGTTCTTTAATCACTGGATGACTGTGAGCAACCACCGTCCGTTTACTTATCCTGAAGGGAAAATTGATATCCCTTCTGATCAAAAAAGTAGGGCAGGGGGGGTGAAATACACCGATTATGCCTTGAAACGCTTCTTTGAAATGGCTAAACAACAAGAGTGGTATAAAAATACACTATTCGTAATCGTGGCCGACCATTGTGCGTCAAGTGCTGGTAGTACCGAATTGCCTTTGGATGGCTATCGCATCCCTTGCTTTATCGTAGGTGATTTCATTACACCTAAAAAGGTGGATACTATGATCTCGCAAATTGATGTGATGCCTACCGTTATGGGATTGCTCAACTTTAATTACACTTCTAAGTTTATCGGGCAAGATGTGTTCAAACCTAACTATCAGCCTCGTGCCTATATCGCTACTTATCAAGATCTCGGCTACTTAACTCCTGATAAACTCACAATCATCTCTCCGTTGCGAAAAACTACTCAATACAGTTTGCGCAAAGAGGCCGAGCAGCCTTCTCAAGAGTACCCGCTGTTCTATGAGCAGATAAAAGAAAACGATCTGAACAAAGAGCAGGCCGATGCTTGTATAGGGGCTTATCAGGCTACAGCCGAATGGTTAAAAAATAAACAGTTTAATGCGGCAAAGAAATAAGCTAAAAATTATCAACGACCCTATTTATGGGTTTATCCATATCCCCAGCTCTTTGGTGTTTGATATTATTGAACACCCTTATTTTCAGCGTCTCAGGCGCATTAGCCAGATGGGACTCTCGTATTTAGTCTTCCCTGGTGCCAAGCACACGCGCTTTGAGCACGTGCTGGGCTGTGTCTTCCTGATGCAAAAAACGGTAGAGATGTTGCGCTTTAAAGGAGTACAAATATCCGATAAGGAAGCCGAAGGCCTTTATATTGCAATTTTATTGCACGATATAGGTCACGGCCCTTTCTCTCACGCTATGGAACATAGTATTGTGGAAGGCATCCCTCACGAGGAAATTTCTCTGCAGTTTATGCAGGAACTCAATAAGGTGTTCCACGGTAAGTTGGACACGGCCATTGCTATCTTTCAAGGTACTTACCCTCGTAAGTTTATGCACCAACTCATCTCTAGCCAATTGGATATAGACAGAGCCGATTATCTCAAACGCGACAGTTTTTACACAGGAGTAGCCGAAGGTAATATCAATTCCGAACGCCTTATCTCAATGCTCAATGTGCGTAATGACGAGTTAGTAGTCGAAGAAAAAGGCTTGTACTCAGTTGAAAAGTTCTTGATTGCCCGCCGATTGATGTACTGGCAGGTGTACTTGCACAAAACCAGTGTCGCTGCCGAGCAAATTCTCATCCGTTTGCTCATTCGTGCCAAAGAATTAGTGCAGCAAGACAAAGCCCTTACAATGTCCACCGCTTTGGCTTTCTTTGTTAAAAACAAGATTTCTAAAGATAATTTTACTCAAGAAGTCTTGGATATGTTCGCTCTCTTAGATGATACCGATATCATTTCAGCGATGAAAGAATGGCAATTCCACCCCGATGTAGTGCTCTCAAAGCTCAGCCGAATGTTGCTCAACCGCGATTTGCTTAAGATAAAAGTCCGATTGAACGATTTTGAAGAACAGAAAATCAAGCGACTGCAAAAAATATCATTAACCAAAGGAGTAGAGGAAAGTGATATGAAGTACTTCGTATTTACAGGCGTAATGAGCAATAGGGCTTATAATCCCGAGAAAGAAGTAATTAAGATTCTCACTAAAAATGGTAGGGTAGTGGATATCAGCAAAACTTCCGAAGGATTGAACTTAGAACCCCTTTATCAAGTAAATGAAAGGTACTACATCTGCTACCCTAAATAAGTGAGAAAAGGAAGATGAAAAATAGCCTTATAGAGAAAAAAAGTAGCAAAAACACTGCTATATAAAATAATTTTTATACTTTTGTTGCGAAAAATAGCTTTTTTAAAGGTAAAAACATATAAAAGTAGCTTTATATCGTTTTGATTATAAACTAATTAGATGAAATTTACAGCATTACAAATAGCCAATGTACTCGGTGGTGAAGTAGAAGGGAATCCCCAAATTGAAGTCTATAAACTTTCAAAAATTGAAGAGGGGAGTGAGGGGAGTATATCATTTTTAGCTAATCCCAAATACAAACATTTTATCTATACCACCCACGCATCCATCGTGATCGTCAACAAAGATTTTGAAGCAGAAGATAAAATATCAGCTACCTTAGTGAGAGTTCCCGATGCTTATGCTGCTTTTACAAAACTCTTAGAGTTCTACAATGAGGTGAAAATGAATAAAGTAGGTATAGAACAACCTTCATTCATAGCTCCTACTGCCAAAATAGGCCAAAATGTGTATATAGGTGCCTTTGCCTATATAGGCGAGAATGTAGTAATCGGCGACAATGTAAAAATATATCCTAATACTTATATAGGTGATAACTCCTCAGTAGGCGACCGTACTACTATCTTTGCTGGCTGTAAAATATATTCCGAAACGGTCATAGGTAAGGACTGTATGCTTCACAGTGGCGTTGTCTTAGGTGCTGATGGTTTTGGCTTCCAGCCTAATGAAAAAGGAGAATACGACCGAGTGCCACAAATAGGCAATGTGGTTATTGAAGATTTTGTAGATATAGGAGCTGGTACAGCTATTGACCGCGCTACATTGGGCTCTACTATTATCCGCCGTGGCGTGAAGTTGGACAACCAAATCCACATCGCTCACAATGTGGAAATAGGTAAAAACACAGTCATTGCTGCCCAAACGGGTATCGCAGGATCTACCAAAGTTGGCGAAAGTTGTATGATTGGTGGCCAAGTGGGCATTGTGGGGCATTTGCAAATAGGCAACCGCGTGAAAATACAAGCTCAAACTGGCGTAGGCCGAAACCTCAAAGATGACGAGGCCATTCAAGGCTCTCCTGCTTTAGGCCACGCCGAATATAACAAAGCGTATGTGGTGTTTAGAAAACTACCTAATATGCTCAAACGTTTAGAAGAATTAGAGAAAAAATTAAAATAAATATATACTATGGTTAAGCAAAATACTTTATCCAAAGAAATTACCTTAGAAGGTATCGGGCTACATACCGGTAAACAAGTGAAAATGGTACTCAAACCCGCGCCAATTGACAATGGTTTTACCTTTGTACGTACCGATTTGGAAGGAAGTCCCGTAGTAGAAGCTGATGCTACTTATGTTTCTAGTACTGAACGCGGTACCGTTTTAGAAAAGAAAGGGGTCAAAATCCAAACTTGTGAGCACGTCTTGGCAGCTCTCGTGGGTATGGATTTGGATAACGTCATTATTGAACTCAACTCCTCCGAACCTCCTATTATGGATGGTTCCTCTAAATACTTTGTTGAAGCAATTGAGAAAGTGGGTATCCAGCCTCAAGATGCCGATCGCTACGAGTATGTAGTGAAACAGGTAATTACTTATGTGAATGAGGAAACTGGTAGCGAAATTACTCTCATTCCTGCCGATGAATACCAAGTAACTACGATGGTCGACTTTGGTACTAAAATTTTGGGGACCCAAAACGCTTATTTGAACAAACTTTCTGAATTTAAAACTGAAATCGCCGATGCGCGCACTTTTAGTTTCTTGCACGAATTAGAAGCGTTGCTTGACCACGGCCTTATCAAAGGCGGCGACCTCAATAATGCTATTGTGTATGTTGATAAAGAAATCTCCGACAGCACAATGCAAAAACTCAAAAAAGTTTTTAACAAGGATAATATTTCTGTGAAACCTAACGGGGTGCTTGATAACCTCACCCTGCATTACCCTAATGAGGCAGCGCGTCACAAACTCCTCGATGTAATCGGCGATTTAGCGCTCGTAGGTACTCGCATCCGTGGTAAAGTAATCGCTACCAAACCTGGTCACTTTACCAATACTCAGTTTGCTAAAAAACTCTCTAAAATTATAAAAAACGAACGTCGCAACAACGTTCCTTCTATTGATATCAACCAGTCGCCATTGCTCGGCACTACCGATATAATGAAATTGTTACCTCACCGCCCTCCATTCCTCTTGGTCGATAAAATTTTTGAACTCTCCGATAAGCATGTGGTTGGCCTTAAAAATGTAACAATGGACGAACCGTTCTTCGTAGGTCACTTCCCAGGTGCTCCCGTAATGCCTGGGGTACTCCAAATCGAAGCAATGGCTCAAACAGGAGGCGTGTTGATCCTCAGTACTGTTCCTGACCCCGAAAACTACCTCACTTACTTTATGAAAATCGATAATGTGAAGTTCAAAGTTCAAGTGGTACCTGGGGATACACTTATATTTAAATTAGAGTTGCTATCACCTATTCGCCGCGGTATTTGCCACATGCAGGCTTATGCCTATGTGAATGGCAAATTGGCTACCGAAGCTGAGCTGATGGCTCAAATTGTTAAAGTAAAATAAACGTATATGATTCAACCTTTGGCTTATGTCCACCCCGATGCTAAAATTGCTAAAAATGTAGTGATTGAGCCTTTTACTACTATCAGCAAAAATGTAGAAATTGGCGAAGGCACTTGGATAGGACCTAACGTAACCATTATGGAAGGGGCTCGCATCGGGAAAAATTGCAAAATTTTCCCAGGTGCTGTGATTTCAGCTATCCCGCAAGACCTCAAATATAAAGGTGAAGATACAACTACTCACATCGGCGATAATACTACTATCCGTGAATGTGTAACCATCAATAAAGGCACTGTCGACCGTATGCGCACGATCGTGGGTAACAATTGTCTCATAATGGCTTACTCTCACATCGCTCACGATTGTATCGTAGGTGATAACTGCATTTTCTCCAATGGCACTACCCTCGCAGGTCACGTAACTGTGGGTGATTGTGCTGTAATGGCAGGAATGACTGCAGTTTACCAGTTCTGCTCTATTGGAAGTTACGCTTTTGTAACTGGTGGATCACTCGTAGGAAAAGATGTTCCTCCTTATGTGAAAGCTGCTCGCAATCCGCTATCCTACGTGGGTGTGAACTCTATCGGCCTACACCGCCGTGGCTTTACTACCGAGAAAATACGCGAAATTCAAGATATCTACCGCGTGCTCTTCCAAAAGAAACTCAGTACAAGTCACGCTTTAGACTATATCGAAGCTGAAATGGAAGCTACTATTGAACGCGATGAAATATTGCAATTTGTACGCCGTTCCCAACACGGCATTATGAAAGGCTACCACGGCGATTTAATAAAAGATTAAAACTTAAAAACTAATAACTGAATATAATAAATGGCAACAACCGCAGACATTAAAAAAGGATTGTGCATTCGCTTCAATCACGATATCTACAAAATCATTGAATTCCTTCACGTGAAACCTGGCAAAGGCCCTGCTTTCGTGCGTACCAAACTCAAAAGTGTTACTACCGGTAAAATCCTCGACAACACTTTTTCCGCAGGTCATAAAATCGAAGATGTACGTGTAGAAACTCGCTCTTTCCAATACCTCTATGCTGAAGGCGATGAGTTTGTATTTATGAACAACGACGATTTTAACCAAGTTCATATCCGCAAAGATATGCTTGACTATCCTGATTTGCTCAAAGAAGGCGAAACCGTAATGGTGATCTTTAACGCTGAAGACGAAACTCCTCTCTCTGTTGAAATGCCTGCCAATGTAATCCTTACGGTTACTCACGTTGAACCTGGCGTAAAAGGCAATACGGCTACCAATGCTACCAAACCTGCTACCGTTGAAACAGGGGCTACTGTGAATGTGCCTCTTTTCATCAACGAAGGCGACCGCATCAAGGTGGAAACTGAAAAAGGTACTTACGTCGAAAGAATGAAAGACTAATTATGCGCTTCCCTCAACCTTATACTCTCGAGCAAATAGCTACTATTATTGATGCGAAATTCGTAGGAACTCGCGATTTTCCTGTGCTTGGAATGAACGAAATTCACGTAGTACAACCTGGCGATATCGTATTTGTTGATCACCCTAAGTATTATGAGAAAGCACTACATTCTCAAGCTACTATTGTTTTGATTAACAAGGAGGTCGAATGCCCTGAAGGCAAAGCTCTCCTCATTTCTGATGACCCCTTTCGCGATTTCAATAAGCTCACCGAGTTCTTTAAACCTTTTGAGAAAGCTACAGCTTTGGTGGCTCCCTCTGCCCGTATAGGCGAAAATACAATCGTACAACCTGGTGCTTTTGTAGGTAACAATGTGGTGATAGGTAACAACTGCCTCATTCACCCCAATGTAACTATTTACGACAATTGTGTGATTGGCAACAATGTAACTATCCACGCAGGCACTGTTCTCGGCGCCGATGCTTTTTACTACAAGAAACGCCCTGAAGGCTTTGATAAACTCAAATCGGGTGGTCGTGTGGTGATTGAAGATAATGTGGATTTAGGTGCTCTTTGTACCATTGATAGAGGCGTAACTGGCGATACTACTATCAAAAAAGGCACAAAGATTGATAACCAAGTGCACATAGGCCACGATACGGTAGTAGGCGAGAAGTGCTTGATAGCTTCGCAAACAGGCATCGCGGGTTGTGTGGTGATTGAAAATGAAGTAACTATCTGGGGACAAGTAGGGATGACCAGCGGTATTACCATAGGTGAAAAAGCAGTTATCTTAGCCCAAAGTGGTATTTCTAAGTCCTTGGAAGGACACCAAACCTATTTTGGTTATCCTGCAGGTGAAGCTCGCGAAAAATATAAGGAAATGAGCGCTCTTAAACAACTTATTAGTAAGTAAATAAGTAGAATTTTATAATTATACAATAAAAGGAACTATCTTTTGAGATAGTTCCTTTTTATTTAAATACATTTCAATTATATAGAACTCATTTAACATCAGTTTAATATAATTAATTACCATTTTCGATTATTTTGAGGTGTTAAAATTCCCTATTTAGAGGTTGTTCACGATGGCAGAAGTGAATAAGGAGAGAGCTATCTGAGCATCTCCAATTAATTCTCCAATCTTCTTTTTCTTTCGCCTCAAAACTCTGTTTTTAGCATTTTTTTCTTCATTATTAACTATTTATTATCAACAACTTATACACTCTTTGTATAACAATCATATAAGATTCGTATAAGATTCGTATATGCTTTGTATAAGCTTAGCATATCCTCCTTACATTTAAATTTTAACTTTTAATTCAAATTGCTACTTCCGGACTCCTTTGTTATTTTTCGAATTCTCAGCCGTCTTCATTTGTTAATTAACAGATTGCCTAATTAGTAAATTATTGCTATCTTTGTCGCCGATTATGAGAATACATAAATTTACTTCTTTTCTCTACTCTACCAAGCTAATGGCGGTGCTGTTTGTCGCTTTTGCTGTGGCTATGGGGGTAGGAACTTTTGTAGAAAGTAGCTACGATACTGATACCGCTCGTATTTGGGTGTACAACACTTGGTGGTTTGAGGTGATGATGCTATTGTTTGTCGTGAACTTTATAGGCAACATTTCCCGCTACCGATTGCTCAAAAAAGAAAATTGGGCAGTGCTTGTGTTGCACCTCTCGTGGGTGTTTATCATTGTAGGAGCGGGCGTTACGCGCTACTTTGGCAATGAGGGCACACTCTCAATGCGCGAAGGCGAAACTACTAATGTGTACCTATCCGACCGCACTTACATCACGGTAATGGTAGACGGCACTTACAACGGCCAACCACTGCGCAAAAAGAAACAAAAAGAGGTGCTCTTCTCACCTTATACATCTAATCATTACCAATGGAAATCCGATTTTAAAGGTGTGCCTTTTAGCGTTACTTATCAGTCGTTTAAGCAAATAAAAGAGGGTATGAATGCCCTGACATTGCTAATAGCTTCGGGCAATGAACAAAAAGAAGTACCCCTAATGGGCAAACGCGGTTTGTTACATCCGCCTGTTACAGTGCGTTTGAACGATTTAGATTTTCACCTGAGCTATGGAGCCCGCGAAGAAACCTTGCCTTTTAGCCTTACCCTCAACGATTTTATCGCTGAAAAATACCCTGGTACCGACAATAGTTATGCCTCGTTCAAAAGCAAAGTAGCCGTGAGTGGGGGAGGAGAACGGTTTGATTACGAGATTTATATGAATCACATTCTCAATTATAAAGGCTATCGCTTGTTCCAATCATCGTTCTTCCCCGACGAACAGGGTACAGTACTCTCAGTAAACCGCGATTTTTGGGGTACACTGCTCACCTATATAGGTTATGTGCTACTCTTCGGAGGTTTGCTGGCGTTTATGCTTGTGGGAAAATCGCGTTTCA
The DNA here is from genome assembly GCF_054772415.1 of Capnocytophaga sp. HP1101. Lineage (NCBI taxonomy): Bacteria > Pseudomonadati > Bacteroidota > Flavobacteriia > Flavobacteriales > Flavobacteriaceae > Capnocytophaga > Capnocytophaga sp. HP1101. The sequence continues at coordinate 41,551 of NZ_BPUU01000016.1, read as the reverse complement.
GGAAGCTCAACCAGCAACTTAAAGAACTAAATGCCAAAAGGATTGCTGCGGTTTTAGCGTTATGTGTCAGTACTTTGGCGACAGCTCAAAACGCTATGGTAGTGCCCGATAAAGCTCACGCCGAAAAGTTTGGCGCAATGCTCATTCAAGATGACGGTCGTTTCAAACCCGTGAATACTTTCTCCTCGGAATTGTTGCGCAAACTCAGCAAACACGACACCTATAAAGGGCTCACTTCCGATCAAGTCTTACTCTCGATGCTCCTCAGTCCTGAAGCGTGGTACGAGGCTGATATAGTGTATGTAAAGAAAGCAAACGACAGTCTCCATCGCTTTTTGGGAGTCCCCGAAGGTGTAAAGTGGGTAAAGCCCAAAGATTTTTTTGACACTCGTGGGCAGTACAAACTCACGCCGCTCTTAGCAGATATTTACCACACGAACACCCCCAACCAGTTTCAGAAAGATTTTAAGGAAGTAGACCAGCGTATTGGGTTGCTCAACAGAGCGCTCAGCGGTGATATTTTTAAGGTTTTTCCCTTGCCTCACAATGCAAACCACAAGTGGATATCCCAACGCGATTATGTGAATGATACCCTGCAAATCACTGATAGACAATACCAGCAGTTTGTGAAAAACGCACTGCCTGCTTACCTGCTTTTAGTACAACAAGCTACCCAAACAGGCGATTATAGTCAGGCAGAAAAAGTGTTAGCACAAATCAAACTGCAACAAGAGTTTTACTCGGCAGAAGTGTTGCCATCGCCTGCTAAAGTGCAAACCGAACTGTGGTACAATCGCATCAACATCTTTGAACAACTCTTTCAAGTGTATTTGTACATAGGTACAGCACTCTTTGTAGTGCTGTTGTGCCATATCTTTTGGCCGAAACGCATCTTTAGAGTGCTTACTAAAATAGGTATTGTCTTGTTGTGGGTGTGTTTTGTATTACACACAGCAGGGCTTATCGTGCGCTGGTATCTATCAGGACACGCGCCTTTTAGCGATGCTTATGAGAGTATGATATACGTGGGATGGTCGGCGATAGGGACAGGGTTGTTCTTTTCGCGGCGTTCGCCTCTTACCCTTGCGGCGACAGCTTTTGTTACCTCAATGATCTTGATGATAGCCCATTGGAACTGGATGGATCCCGCTATAGGCACCCTGCAACCCGTGCTCAACAGTTATTGGCTGATGCTACACGTGGCGGTGATTGTAGGCAGTTATGGACCTTTTGCCTTAGGAATGCTCTTAGGGGCGCTTAACCTCCTACTGATGATTTGCACCACTCGAAAGAATGCTAAAAAACTCAACCTTATACAGCAAGAACTCACCATCGTAAACGAATTAGCCCTCACCGTAGGACTTGTGATGCTCACTATAGGCAACTTTTTGGGCGGAATGTGGGCAAATGAAAGCTGGGGGCGCTATTGGGGGTGGGATCCCAAAGAAACCTGGGCACTGATTAGCATAATGGTCTACGCCTTGGTAATCCACCTGCGCTTAGTGCCCCATTGGCGCGGACGCTGGGCGTTCAACTTTATGAGTATCATTGCTTTTGGCAGTATACTGATGACCTATTTCGGGGTGAATTTCTACCTTACCGGTATGCACAGTTATGCTACGGGAGAAAAAATTATTACGCCTACTTTTGTGTATTACGCACTGGGAGTGGTGTTGCTATTAGGTTTAATATCCTATTTGAGAGGTAGGAAGGTAACACAAACTTTGTCAAAGTCCTAAGACTTTAACAAAGTCTATTCACTATAGAAGTCCAGATACAACGAAAGATTAATGCGTTTATAAATGAAGTAGAGTAATTTTTGTGGATTCAAAAAATATAATTACCTTTGCTCAATGAAAACCGAGAAAAAGAACTAACATATAATACCTAATGAATACATACATCAACGGAATATCCTGTATCTCCCCCCAACCTACTTTTTTAAACCCTAATTTCTTTGAGGAAGCTCTAAAAGTCTCTCCTGAAGAAGTGTGTTATGCTACTGAACCTTCGTATAAACAATATATCGCTCCTAATGCGAGTAGGCGTATGGCTAAAGGTGTAAAAATGGGAATTGCCACTGCTACCGAAGCCCTCAAAGAAGCTCATATCACCACCCTTGATGCAATTTTGGTGGGTACGGGTATGGGCTGTTTGCAAGACTCCGAGAAGTTTCTCACAGCACTTATCAACGACAATGAGGAACACCTTACGCCTACTGCTTTTATACAGTCTACTCACAACACCGTAGCGGGGCAAATAGCCCTATTGTTGCAATGCAAAGGCGAAAACTTTACCTACGTGAATGGCGCTGTATCATTTGAGTCGGCATTATTAGATGCCAAAATGCAAATGGAGCAAGGAGTACTCCACACCGCCTTAGTAGGAGGAGTAGACGAACATAGTCCGCATACTTTGTTTTTGTATGATTTAGTAGGGCTCGACCAAAAGGGAGAAGGGGCTACTTTCTTTGCTCTTTCGTCAGAGCACACCCCTCATACCTATGGAGAACTTATTGACGTAGCCTTGTACAATGAGCTCACTCCCAGCGAGTACACTATTGCTCTCAATGATTTTCTCAGTCGTCACCAGCTCAGCTTGAGCGATATAGATTTAGTGCTTACAGGAGAGACTGACTTCCGCAATTTTAAATGTCCCACCTTGTACTATAAAACCTTGAGTAGCGAGTATTATACTGCCTCAGCTTTTGGATTGTGGTTTGCTTGCCAAGTATTACAAAAACAAACCCTCCCTGCTATTTGTGACTTGGAAGTTACTACCCCTATACAACATATCTTGTTAGTAAATTCGTACAGAGGCAAAGATTTTAGTTTCGTACTATTGAAGAAATAAAAAGGTGCAACACCTCCATAAGTGTTGCACTTTTTTTGTTCAAAAAACTAAATTTTAACATTTTTTCTTCAGAATTTTACAACCCTTTTTAGTCAATTGATATTCAGTTTTCTAATACCTTTCCTTCGCCTTAGCTTCGGTTTAGCTTCGCCTTAGGTTCGTCTTACCTTCGGTTAAAGTCGCTAAAAACCATAAGCTAAAAAGTAAAACGAATTACTGATTATTAAGTGTTTATAGTTTTTGAAAAAATTAAAGATAGCAAGGTGTTTAAACTGAAGAAAATGCAGGTATTTAACAAATTTTGGCAGTTTTACTAATTGACAAATTTGCTAATTCATTTTTATTGTAATCTCTATACCGTTGGGCGTATTTATATCTAAATGAAGATTTGTGTATTTCAACCTATTGATTGAAAAACCATTTATCTAAATTCCATTTTTTTTGTATATTTGCACCCTCAATATTTTTCTTTATTTTAAGCATTGAACAAAAATTTCTATATTACCGTATTATTTCTCATTGCCCTTGCAACGGTATTTGCACAAAGTGTCTCTTGGTGGGTATATATCCTGTTGTTAGTCCTGTATTTAGGTATTACTTCTTGGGGGGTGTTCGATATTCGCTTGTCGTATTTTACCAAAACGCAGTACTTTTTAAAAGGTCGTCCTACGAAAACGGTCGCCCTAACTTTTGATGATGGGCCCTCAGAACTTACACCTGCTTTTTTAGATTTGTTACAACGCTATAACGCGAAGGCTGTGTTCTTTTGTATAGGTGAGCAGATAGAAAAATATCCCGAGGTCATCAAGCGTATACAATCCGAGGGTCACCTTATTGGCAATCACACATTCACGCATCAGCCTAAGAACATTGTTAAAAGCAAAGCCCTTGCTAACGAAATTCGTCGCACTGATGAAGCTTTGGCACGTTTAGGAATTACCACCCCATTGTTTCGTCCGCCCTATGGAATTACCTCACCGTTTGTAGCGAAAGCCATTCGTGTCAATAGAAAAAAAGCAGTAGGCTGGGACGTGCGTTCGCTCGATACCGTGATTCACGACGAAAATAAGCTCTTCCGTCGCATTACTCGCAAACTCAACAATGGCAATATCATCTTGATGCACGACCGCCTACCCCACACCCTCAAAGTTTTGGAACGCTTATTGCAGTACCTCAAAGACAATAATTATACAATTACAAACAAATTAGAATGAAAAAACTTTTAATATTCCTCAGCCTTTGCTCTCCTATAGCGGTGAGCGCCCAAACCCTTTCCGAAGCCCAAATACGCGACTTCAAAACCCAAACGATAGCCAAAAACAAGGCTATCCAAACAATGCAATCCGATTTTATTCAGAAAAAGCATTTGGATTTTATGAGTAAAGACATCGAAACCTTTGGTAAAATGGCATTTGCTAAACCTGATAAACTGAATTGGCAATACACCAAACCCTACCAGTATCGCATTATTTTTCAGAAAGACAATATCACGGTGAACGATGCAGGCAATGTATCACAAATGAAAGCCGATAATAAGGTGTTTAAGAAAATTAATAGCCTCATAGTGAGTTCTATCAGTGGCAATATGTTTAACGAAAAAGAATTTGCGATGAGCTTTGTAAAATCTGGCAAAAGTACTTTGCTCAAGCTTTTGCCTAAGGACAAAACTCTCTTGAAATACGTAAGCGAAATCTATCTCTATTTTGATGCCGATAACGTTGTCGAACGCGTCAAACTCATCGAACCCTCCAAAGATTACACCGAAATTCTGTTCACTAACAAAAAACTAAACGCAAAAGTTGATGAGAGCAATTTTAAAATCTAACTCCCTCCTTGGGGGGGGCTGGGGGGAGGTCTTCAAATGGAGCAAGATTTTTTTTCTTTTTCTTTTTATAACTAATTGTTCCCCCTCTTATAAACTTTCTCCTGAATACCAATTAGTAACCACAACTCCCCAAGCAATTGAAAATCCCTACGCAAGGGTAGGGGAGGAGTATCTCTATCGCGCGACTATTACTGCTTATGGGCACAGTTTCAGCGGACTTTTAGCAACTAAAATCTTTGCTCAAAAAACTTGGCGCGTAGCACTCACTACCGATTTTGGTAATACCCTTTTAGATTTAGAAAGCCAAAATGGAAAGTCAAAGGTAAACTATGCCATCCCTGACCTCAATAGAAAAATCGTAATCCGTACTCTTACTGATGACTTTGAAAAACTGTTGCAAACGCACTTTGTGATTACCCAAAAATACACCGATGGTACTGCTGAGGTACAGCAAACCAAAAGCAATAGTGATAATATTTATCTCTTTACAACAGAAGGAAAACTACAAAAGCAACTCAATACCAAAGGCAAAAAGCTATATACCACTATAGACTACACCTCCAAAAATATTTCCATTACTCATCACACCCTTAATATTGAAATTAGTTTAAACCCTATTTAATTGTTAATAGTATATGATATTAAAAGATTTTTATACTCTCAATAGTTTAGAACAACAAGATGCCGAGAACTACCTCTGTACCCTCACCCTCAACTCACACCACCCTATTTTCGACGGGCACTTTCCTCAGAACCCTATTACTCCAGGAGTTTGTATGATGCAAATTATTAAAAATCTCACCGAGGAAATCACAGGTCACAAACTGTTCTTAGTTAAAACGACCAACGTGAAATTTATGGCTCTCATCAATCCTATTACGCACCCTGTGCTTACACTCACACTCACTATCCAGCATAAAGGTGCCGATATACAAGTGAAGAACACTACTTCTTATAACGATACAGTAGCGCTAAAACTTACGAATTTGTATAAAATACAATCTTAAAGAGTTCGTTTTCTTACTCATTATATAAAATAAAAAAAATAGCTAAAAAAAAATTGCGCTATGTAAAATAAAATGTCTATTTTTGCAAACATTTTTGAAAAATCAATAAAAGCAAATAAAACTAAAACAACAATAATAGTGGAAAAGGAACTAAAAAAATTTACCGACAAAAGTTACGAGAAGCTGAAGAATGCAATTCAAGAGATTGTAAATGAAGAGGATAAAAAAGATGTCTACGTACTGTCTTTTTGTTATACCTGTGACGATGACGATTTGCGATTTCCTAAAATTGCACTGAGCTATAACACCCTTTCAAATGTAAAAGAAGAAAGCTACAACGCAGCCTCTAAAGAAGATGCCAAGTGGAACTTTGATTATTGGCTACAAACTGAAATGGAAACGATAGGAGGTAAAAAAGACAAACTTCTCAAGCAATGGTTTGCTAAAACTCCTTACTTTTATTCCGATGAAGAAAATGACCGTGCAATAGAGGAGGATGAAGATTTGTATGATAAGTTGCTTAAAAAAGGTGATAAGTTTGGCAAAGAATTTATCAAAGAAGGGATAGCTCTTGCTAAGCGTTTGATCGATGAAGGAGAAGTTGAAAAAGCCTTTGGTCGCAATATCCCAATCATCATTCACCAGCAAGATTTTGAAGATACCCCTATCCTTTGGACGAAAAAAGCCAACCCTACCAAGCTCATCAAAGAGTTTATAGACTACTGGGACGGGGAAGAAGAGAATTAATTTAATAGTAGTAAATATATAATAAAAAGAGGGCTATTTAGTTTTTACTAAATAGCCCTCTTTTCTATCAGTTATAAATAATTTATTTCTATGAGATGTGTTTATGTCGGTTTGTGATGAGCCGCAGGCTGATGCGGTTGAACCTATACAAGAGGCATACAGCCGCAGCGGTGAGTCCCGTGAGCAAGCCTATCCAGATGCCTATAGTGCCTAAAGAAGTGTAAATACCGAGTAGACAAAGGATAGGGAAAGCGATCAGCCAATAAGCCACAAAAGTGATGTACATAGGTACTTTAGCATCTTGTACCCCACGCAAAGCACCGAGTGCGGTTACCTGTAAACCATCGGATATTTGGAAAATAGCAGCAATGAGCAAGAGCTGGGCAGCTTCGTTAATTACCAAAGTGTTATTAGCTAATTTTTCGATATTGTCCATCTCTAAATACAAGGAAGGTAGCCAAAAGCGCAATACTGCCAACATAAGCGCAAAGAACACCTGAGTACAAAGCACTAAGAGAAATACCGAAATAGCTACTCTGCGCAAATTGGCATAGTTTCTTGCTCCTAACTGGTTGCCTACGCGTATCATAGCGGTAATTCCTAAGCCATTAGCGACCATAAAAGTCATACTTGATAAGTTGAGTGCAATTTGGTTTGCTGAGAGTTGGTTTTCACCTAACATTCCGCTAATCCAAATAGCAGCGGTGAAGATGCCTGTTTCAAAAATCATCTGCATAGCGGTAGGAAGCCCCAGAGCGGTTATCTTTTTATACATTGATTTTTGCATATTCTTAAAGCTGATGTTTACTACATACTCCCGTGATTTCTGTAGGTTTTTCAGCATAAAAAAGAGCATTATAGGCATTACAATACGTGATACTAAAGTGCCTATCCCCGCCCCCAGTACGCCTAATTTAGGACAGCCCCAATTCCCGTAAATAAACAGATAGTTTAAAAAGATGTTCACCAAGTTAGCTAATATAGTAACATACATAGCGTATTTGGTCATTGAAAGACCATCGGCGAATTGCTTGAAGGTAGTGAACACTCCCAAAGGAATTAATGAAAAGGCAACTAAGTGAGTATAAGGAACGGCTAATTCTATTACTTTTTCACTTTGCCCTGTAAGACGCATTACAGGTTCTACGAAGAAGAGCAGTAAGAAAAGGATGACCCCCAATATTACATTGAGCACCATTCCGTGATTGAGAATGGACTGAGCAGTTGGCTTATCACCTGCTTCATCAGCCATTGCTACTAAAGAAGTACTAGCAATAGAAAAACCAATGGCAAACGACATTGCGATGAATATAGCGGTATTTCCCAGAGCAGCTGCTCCGAGTTCGGTAATACCTACTTTGCCTACCATTACATTGTCTACAAACCCAACAAGGGTATGCCCGAGCATTCCTAATATGACGGGGTAAGCAATTTTAAAGTTGTATTTAAATTCTTTTGTATAACTTGATAGGCTCATTATATTTTAGGAGTTAGGAATTAGCTTATGAGCTAACTCCTAACTTCTTTTTCTACTGTACTGTTTCTATTTCATTTATAATGTTCTTGGCTCCGGCATAAATATCGATTACCCAAAGGACGTAGCGGATATCGACGTTGATGGTGCGTTGTAGCTGCTTATCGAAGATTACATCGCCTGCCATCGCTTCGATATTGCCATCGAAAGCAAGCCCTATGAGTTCGCCTTTACCATTCATTACAGGCGAACCTGAGTTACCACCTGTGATATCGTTATTGGTAAGGAAGTTTACGTGCATAGAACCATCTTTATCTATATACCTACCAAACTCTTTCTTTTTATAAAGGTCGAGCATACGTTGTGGCATATCGAACTCAGGGTCGCCTTTTTTGTATTTAGCCATTAGCGTATTGAAGGTGGTGTAATAATTCTTCTTTACATCGGGGTTGCGTTTATCGGTAGCCAATGGGATTACGGTACCATAAGTAAGGCGCAAGGTAGAATTAGCATCGGGATACAAGATAGTGCTAATTTTAGAATCGCGCATACCTTTTACAAATTTACGATAGGCTTTAGCATAACTATCTTCTAAGTTTATAAGTTCTTGAGAAGGGTTACGGTAACTATTGAAAAGCACTTCGGAGAGTTGCAAGACAGGGTCTTGTGCTAACTGTGTAATCTCTTGTTGAGTACCTGTTTTGGCTGTTTCTTTGCTTCGGTAAATGCTATTAGCCAAAAGTTCATCTACATATTTATGGAAGTCGCCATTGTATTTTGCTTTGATATCTTTCAACTGAGAAGATACTTCGCTACCTTTGTTAACATAGAGCTGTAGCATATCGGCAAGGATAGCTTTTTCGACGTCTAAATTCACTTTGTCATAATCGGCTAACAAGGCATCGACTCTTTTTTGCAATTCTTCAGCGGGCATACCTCCTCGTTTAGCTCCATCTATAATACTGATGTAGCGTGCAGGCATCTTTATAAAGAAAGAAGCACGCCATAACATACCTAAATAATTCTCATCGGCTGATTTAGCATTGGTTTTGTCAAAGAAATTAGATAAAGTGTTCAGCACATCGCCATATTCAGCTTTATTTTCAGCTTTGCTTGCCCATTTACCAAATTTAGCTTCAGCTATACGTTTAGTAGCTGCTGTTTTATGAGCCGTAAGTGCATCAATCATACCTTGACGGTTTTTCCAATAATTAGCAATGCTTGAATATTGTGAAGCGTATTGCAAGCGTACGGCATCGTCTTTGTCCATATAACGTTTCATCGCGTCCATAGCTGTTTTAGAGGCTTCGACCCACGCAGGATAAGCATACTTTACGTTTTGGTCTACCCAATAAGAGCTTTCCCAGCGGTTAGTACGTCCTGGATAACCCATAATCATTGCAAAATCTTTGTCTTGCACACCTTTGAGGCTCACTTTAAGATAGCGTTTTGCTTTTAGAGGGATGTTGTTAGGAGAATAGTCGGCGGCATTACCGTCTTTATCAGTGTATACGCGGAAAAGGGAGAAATCACCTGTTTGGCGAGGCCATTCCCAGTTATCGGTATCACCACCGAATTTGCCGATACTTTCAGGAGGCGTACCAACGAGGCGTACATCTTTAAAATCTTGGTAAACGAAGTAGTAATATTCATTACCTTGGAAGAACGGACGTACTGAAACTACATATTTACCGCCCTCGCTGTTCTCTTTTTGTATTTTAGCCATTTCTTGGTTGAGAGCCACTTCGCGTTCTTTTTCGTTCATTGAAGAGTTTACTACCGATAGCATACGGTCGGTTACATTGTCCATACGCACAAAGAATCGCACGAACGATTGTTTAGGGGAGAGTTCTTCGGCGTGAGAGCGTGCCCAAAATCCGTTCTTTAGGTGGTTATTTTCAGGCGTAGAGAGCTGGGCGATATTGCCGTATCCACAGTGGTGGTTAGTGAGCACCAAACCATCTTTGGAGATGATACTTGCAGTACAACCTCCATTAAATTGTACGATAGCATCTTTGAGACTGTTATTATTGATGCTATAAATTTCTTGAGCAGTGAGTTGTAAGCCTAACTTCTGCATATCTCTTTGGTTGAGACGTTCGATGAACATCAAGAACCACATTCCTTCGTCGGCTTTTGCTATGGGAGTGAGCAATAAAAATGCCAACAATATAAGACTGATTTTCTTCATAAAAAATGATATAATGATTTATTTAGGGTGCAAAGATACGAAATGATTTTTTAATACCAATAATGCCAATAATGCCGATAATACTGATAGGACGGAGTTAGATTTATCAGGGGGAATCTGATTTTTCGGATAAGTCGGATTTTTCTGGAAATTTTGAGGTATGGGGTCGTAGCACGACGGGCTGTAAAGGTTTTGTGGATATCAGAAGATATCGGAGAAATTCGGAAGAGGTTTTTTAGGTAAAAGATAAAAGGTAAAAGGTAAAATGGGTATGGTTAGCTTATACAAAGCTTATAGGAAGCTTATACGAATCTTGGACGATTGTTATACAAGAGCTATGCAAGGGATTGATTAATAATATAATACAATAATACTAAAAATGGTAAAAACAGGGTTTCGAGGCGAAAGAAAAAAGAATTCTCACCCAGCCCTCTCCCAAGGAGAGGGAGAGAATTGCGACGGAAAAATGAAGGAAAAATAGTGAAAACCTCCCCCTAACCCCCTCCAAAGGGGGAACTGTAGCGACGCAAAGACGAAGAAAGAGCGAAGGTAAGGTGGAGCTAAAGAGGAGTTAAGATGAAGGTAAGGCAAATGTAGTACAAATTTGGAATATGATTTTTTTTTGTACTTTTGCACCCAAATTCAATTTATTATGACGGAACACGAGCTGCTAAAAGCCCGTTGGGAAGAGGTGGTACAACGCCTTTCCGATACTTTTACCGAAGGAGAAACCTTGGGTGTAGATGGGATTATCTACCTTATTGGAGTACAAGAATTAGGACAATTGGGACGCACTTACGTCAAAGATGAGAAAGTAGACTTGATGCACATTGGCATTTGTAAGCTCTTAGAACCCTTTGGCTATTACCAATACGAATTTACAGACTCTGACGGCTGGCCTCATTACCGTTTGGTGCAAAACCTCCCTGACCTAAAGCCTGGCGAACAAACGATATTGATGAAAAAAGCTATTGTACAATACTTTCTGGATAGAGAGTTTTTTGATAGGTAAAAGGTAAGAGGTAAAAAAACTAAAGACTAAATGAAGAAAGTAGCATTTTATACTTTGGGTTGCAAACTAAACTTTTCGGAAACTTCGACCATTGCGCGGAGCTTTGAAGAAGAGGACTACCAACGTGTAGATTTTGACGACCCTGCTGATATATACGTTATTAACACTTGTTCGGTAACTGAAAACGCCGATAAGCAATTCAAACAGATAGTGCGCAAAGCATTGAAAACAAACCCTAAGGCGTTCTTAGCGGCGGTGGGTTGTTATGCCCAGCTGAAACCTGAGGAACTTGCCTCAGTAGACGGGGTAGATTTGGTATTGGGAGCAAAAGAGAAGTTCAACATTACTCAATATATTGACGACCTTACCAAGAACAATGAGGGTATTGTGCACTCCTGCGAGATTTCGGAAGCCGATTTTTACGTGGGTAGCTACTCTATTGGCGACCGTACTCGCGCTTTTTTGAAGGTGCAAGATGGTTGTGACTATAAATGTACCTACTGCACCATACCAATGGCTCGTGGTATTTCGCGCAGTGATACCATTGAAAATATTATTGCTAACGCTAAGAAAATATCGGATAAGGGCATTAAAGAAATTGTGCTTACGGGTGTGAATATAGGCGATTACGGCAAGGGGGAGTTTGGTAACAAAAAGCACGAGCATACCTTTTTGGAATTGGTGCAAGCTCTTGATAAGGTAGAAGGTATAGAACGGTTGCGCATCTCGTCGATTGAGCCGAATTTGATTAAGGACGAAACTATTGACTTTATAGCGCAATCTAACAGCTTTGTGCCTCACTTTCACATTCCGCTACAAAGCGGTAGTAATGAGATACTGAAGAAGATGAAGCGTCGTTACCTGCGTGAGCTCTATGTGAGCCGTGTGGCTAAAATACGCGAGGTGATGCCTGATGCCTGCATAGGGGTAGATGTGATTGTGGGCTTCCCTGGGGAGACTGATGAGCACTTTTTGGAAACGTATTACTTTTTGAATGATTTAGACATCTCGTACCTGCACGTATTTACCTATTCGGAGCGTGACAATACCGAAGCAGTGCTTATGGACGGGGTAGTGCCTGATGCGGTACGCGCTAAACGCAGCAAGATGTTACGTGGGCTCTCCGCAAAGAAACGCCACGCTTTCTATACGAGTCAGCTGGGGAAAGAGAAGATTGTTCTTTTTGAGAGCGACAACAAGCTGGGATACATACACGGTTTTACTGAAAACTACGTAAAGGTAAAAGCTCCGTGGGATCCCGCTTTGGTAAATACCCTGCACAAAGTAAAGCTTACCAAAATAGATGTAGACGGAATGGTAAGATTTGAATTTGTTTAAGGTAAAAGATAAAAGGTAAAAGGTATAATCTGTGGAAGATAAAAAACTATAAATGAAATTTCTTTTAACAATACTCCTTTCACTACTGGTTTTAGCTTGCGATAACCCTGTTATCAGCTTTAAAAAGCCGTGTAATGGTGAGACGGCAAAGCAAACGGTAACTGAATTAGCAGAAGTAAAAGGAAGAATACAACAAATACAGAGTGTTGCAGGTGAAAACCGCACCTATTGGCTACAAGATAGTCTGCAAAAAGACAGCAAAAGCTATTACCGCTATCAGTTGCTGAGCAAATTGCCTTATACTGATGTGCTTTTGTACACATTTTGTGTAGTTAAAGGCGACTGTAAGCAAGTGTTTGTGGAGCAAAAAGACGGTAGCTTATTGCCTTATACCGAAATGGAGAAGCGAACTAAGACAGTGAAAGCCCAGCAAAAGCAGTTTCCCGCTTTCTTCAAGCAGTTTACTACTGATATGGCGTTTAGACAACAACACTTAGCTGAACCTTTGGTGCGTTTGTTGGTACAAAAAGACGGTAGTGTACTCCTTACCGAAGAAGAACTGCTGACCGATGATATTAATGCGTTACAAACCTATACATTCAGTTATTACCCCGAAAGTGTGTGTTGTAAAAACACTGAAAAAGCAATTGCGTTTGTGTTTATACCTGTAGGAGATACTTGGAAACTTTCGGAGATTTGGCATTAATTAAAAACTCAGAACACAAAATGGAAGAACTTGTAAAAATATTATCGCAGATTGACCAGATTTACCTCTGGGATTTAATCGGGACAGCTGTGTTTGGTGTTTCAGGCGTATTAGTAGGCTTAGAGCGCCGTATGGACGTGTTTGGTATGCTTATCTTAGCCTTTGTGACAGGGGTAGGAGGGGGGACACTCCGCGATATTATGATAGGTAGTGTACCTGTGTTCTGGATGAACAATCTTACTTATATACTGATGATTGTCATTAGTGTGGTGATTACTCTTATCTTCAAAAAGCAGTTTTCTGAGCATTGGAGCAAATCGCTGATGGTGTTCGATACCATTGGTCTAGGTGTGTTCACGATTATTGGGATTGAAAAAGCTTTGCGTTTTGGCTTGTCGCCTACTATTGCTATTATCTTGGGAACGATGACGGGTAGTTTTGGAGGGGTAATCCGAGATATATTAGCAAACAAACTGCCGGCAGTCTTCCATAAAGAGATTTACGCAACGGCTTGTATTGCAGGGGGAACGGTTTATTTTCTTATCGACGGCTTTATGAATCACAATTTAGTAGTCTTCATCACTATAATGGTAGTGATAGCCGTACGGTTGTTATCGGTAAAATACCATTGGGAATTGCCGAAGTTTTAATACTTACGTATCTATTGTTATTTATCCATTATTTATTACTTTTGCACTCTGATTGAGAATTTAAGCCAATGGCACATCTGAGACATATACGCAAATATTTTTATAAATATAAATACCACTTACTACTTGGGATACTCATTACTATAGTGTCGCGAGTGTTTTCGCTCTTTATGCCGCGATACGTGAAAAACTCTATCGCAGCGATTGAGGACTTTGCAAAATCTGCAAGTAAAGATGCCTCACAAATGACTTCTCTTCTCGTTGAGTACGCACTGATTATCATCGGGACGACTATCATATCGGCAGTGCTGATGTTCTTTATGCGTCAGCTGATTATCAATGTATCTCGTTACATCGAATACGATATGAAGAACGAGATTTTTAAGAAATACGAACAACTATCGCTCAATTTCTACAAGCGCAATCGCGTGGGCGATTTGATGAACCGCATCAGTGAGGACGTATCGAAAGTGCGTATGTATGCAGGTCCCGCCATTATGTACAGCGTCCAAACCATTACGCTCTTCGCTTGTGTGATTCCGCTAATGTTTATCATTTCTCCTAAACTCACGCTCTACACCCTTATCCCATTGCCTATTCTCTCTTTGCTTATTTACAAAATGAGCAAGAAAATCAATATAGAAACGATGAAGGTGCAAGCGTATTTATCAGACCTTTCTACTTTTTCACAAGAAACCTTTTCGGGTATTGGGGTGATAAAATCGTATAATAACGAAGCTGCTACCGATGCACAATTGGCAGTGTTAGCCGAAGACGGCAGGCAGAAAAATATCAAACTCGCTAAGATACAAGCTTTCTTTATTCCTACAATGATATTGATGATAGGACTCAGCCTTATCTTTGTGATTTTCATCGGGGGGCGACTTTACTACACCGGCGAAATACAATCAATAGGGGTGATTGTAGAGTTCAGTATTTACGTGATGATGCTCACTTGGCCTGTGGCAACGGTAGGTTGGGTAAGTTCAATTGTGCAACAAGCGGAAGCCTCACAAAAGCGCATCAACGAGTTCCTTTCGGAAGTACCACAGATACGCAATCAGGTAGGAGAGCTCACGCCTATTAAAGGTGATATCAGTTTCAACAACGTCTCTTTCCGCTATGAAGATACGGGCATTGAGGCGCTTAAAAATGTATCGTTTGAGATTAAAGCGGGACAAACGGTGGCGATTATCGGCAAAACCGGTAGTGGGAAGACTACTATTTTAGACCTTGTAGCCCGTATGTACGACGCTACAGAAGGCGAAGTGCGCATCGGGGGGAAACCCGTGAGAGAACTGAACTTGCACAGCTTGCGCAAAGGGATTTCGGTAGTGCCCCAAGAGAACTTTTTATTTTCGGATACCATTCGCAACAACCTGCGCTTTGGCAACAAGCACGCTACTGAAGAGGAGATGATAGAAGCCTGCGAGAAAGCCGCAGTGCACAATAATATCATTGAGTTTACCCATCAATACGACTCGATATTAGGAGAACGTGGGGTGTCGCTCAGTGGCGGACAACGTCAGCGGGTAGCTATCGCAAGAGCGTTGCTCAAAGAAGCCGAAATATATCTATTGGACGACTGTTTATCTGCCGTGGATACCGATACCGAAGAGAAAATTCTCACTAACTTGCGCGATAGCTTGGTAGGCAAAACAGTACTCATTGTGAGTCACCGTGTGTCCATCACCAAATACGCCGACAAAATACTGATGCTCAGCGACGGTAAAGTAGTAGAACAAGGTACCAAAGAAGAACTGTTGGCGCAAAACGGCGTGTTCAAAGCCTTTTATGATTCACAAACCATATAAGCGTAGTACGATGAAAGATTTTTCATTTGAAGAACTGTTAGCAATTGCCAAAACGCATTACACACAGCAGTTGCCTTTGGTGCTCGCTAAAGAACCTAATACCGATTGCGTGCTTTTGCTCAGGCAAAACGATAGAGCAATTTATGATTATGATACCGACTCGCAAAAAGTAGGTTTTCTGTTTGTTCCTTTTTCCGCTGAAAAGCGTATCCTATTAAAGGGAGATGTACTATATGGACAACTGCCTAAAGAAGCAAACACTACTATTGCTGAAAAGATAACTATCGCCGATAGCCCTAAAGAAAAGCAAAAGCACATTGAATTAGTAAGCAAAGCGATTGATGAAATACATCAAGGACATTTTGAGAAAGTGGTACTTTCGCGTGAGATAACTATCAAAGGAAAGGTGAATCCGTTTAAGAGTTTTACTAATATAGTGACGCGATATCCTTCGGCATTTTGCTATTTGTGGTATCACCCTAAGGTAGGGACTTGGTTAGCGGCTACGCCCGAAACGCTTTTCCGCAGTAATGGTGAAGACTTTTGCACAATGGCATTGGCAGGAACGCAACCTTTTAAAGAAGGAGAAGTGCACTGGGAATTGAAAGAATGCGAAGAACAGCAAATTGTTACAGATACTATTGTACAACAGTTGCAAGGATATGTTGAAGGTCTTGAAGTTTCTGAACCTCACACCGTGCGTGCAGGTAGTGTAATGCATTTATGCACTGAAATTAAAGGTAAAATTGCCCTTGATAAAGCTGATGATTTAGTACAACGCTTGCACCCCACACCAGCGGTTTGTGGCTATCCTACCGAGGAAGCGCGTACCTTTATTTTAAAGAATGAACCTTATGACAGACAGTATTACACAGGTTATTGTGGTTGGGTTTCTCCAAACAGCCAAGCACTTTATGTGAATTTGCGCTGTATGCAAATCACCGATACCGAAACCTATTTATATGTAGGCGGAGGCATTACCAAAGATTCTGTTCCTGAAAAAGAATACGAGGAAACACAGAACAAAGCACAAACAATGAAGTCGGTAATTATTTTTGAAAAATAGTAAAAAACTGTTTTGAGTAAAATTTTGTAGAACACGAGCTTCCCCAAGCTGCGGGAGAGAAAATTTTACAGAACACGGCTTTCCCCAAGCTGTGGGAGAGAAAATTTTACAGAACACGGCTTTCCCCAAGCTGCGGGAGAGAAAATTCTGTAGAACACGAGCTTCCCCAAGCTGCGGGAGATAATTTTCTGTAGAAGATGAATTGAAAACAAAATGTGATGAGCAATGAGCAGTTGATAGCAAGTAGCCCCAACAGTGTAACAGACCGATATCAGTTGATAGCAAGTAGAAAACAAAGTGTGACGAGCAATGAGCAATTGATAATTGGTAGAAACAAAATGTAACGAAGAATTATCAATTGATGATGTGTAGAAACGAAAGTGTGACGAGCAATGAGCAGTTGATAGCAAGCAGAAACAAAATGTAACGAAGAATTATCAATTGATGATGTGTAGAAACGAAAGTGCGACAAGTAATGAGCAATTGATAGCAAGCAGAAACCAAAGTGTGGCACATAATTATCAATTGATGAAGGGTAGAAACACAAATGTAATAATGATTAAAAACTAAAATACAATGAAAAGAATAGTATTAGCAATGTCGGCATTATTGATGCTCGCTTGCAACAAGGACGAAAAGAACACAATGATTGTAGAAGGCAATATCGACGGGTTGAAGGTAGGAACTATCTATTTGCAACAGTTTGTAAACGATAAGCTCACTAATATCGATTCGGTAGTGGCAAAAGGCGATGGAAAGTTTACCTTCAAACGACACTTAGAGAGTCCTGAAGTTTTTTTTATTTACCTTGATTTAAAAAAGCAAGCAGGTACCGACCTCGGTGACCGATTGATGTTCTTTGGTGAGCCTAAGAAGATTACTATCAACAGTTCTTATGATATGTTTGAAGTGAAAGCCAATATCAGTGGTTCACAATCGCAAAAAGAGTATGGCGAGTATGCCCACACGATGCGACAGTTCGGAATGCGTAATGCTGAACTTCTCGAACAACAAGTGAATGCTTTTAAGGCGGGTAACACCACCTTAGCCGATTCGCTGAATGCAGCTTCAGAGAAGAATAACTTCCGCCGTCACCTTTTTGTGCTGAACTACGCCCTCACTCACCCCGATTCGTATATTACGCCTTATATAGTGTTAGTTGATGCGCCTAACACCCGTGTGAAATACTTAGATTCTATTTATGGGAAGCTCAACAAAGAGGTTGCTAATTCAAAATACGGCAAAGAGTTCAAAACCTATATAGAAGAAGCGAGAAAAGCGCAAAAAGAAATGAATGAAGTGAAAAGTGAATAGTTAAAAGTTAAAAGTCGTCAGACATTAGTGCTGGCGACTTATTTTTTACTTTTTATCTTTTACCCTTTACCTATCTAAAACCTGCCATAGAGGATTCTTCTTAGCCATTTTATGTGCTGAACTAAGCGTTGCACTATATCGCAGGCGATGACAGCTAAAACGGTAAAGATTGCTACATTCAAATAGAAGTTATCACTTATATATTCTTTGATATAGGGTACTAAGAAGCGCATATAATAGTGGGTGACATATATTTCTAACGAAATACCTCCTAAATACTTCAAACATTGTGTCACTTTATTTTCTGAGCGACACAGCCATTCCCATAACACATAAGAAGCAGCAATACCCGTAAGTGCCAAAGCGTACAAGCGGAGAGAGTGGAGTATGTAATGAGCTTTATCAACAGGGGAGAGCAATAAGAGCGGAAAAGCAATAAGGCTCGCCCAACCGAAGGGGCGTAGTATTTTCAGCGCTTGCGGTTGGTATTTGTGTGTGGCATAGCCCAATGAGAAATAGATGAAATACCAACACAATTCGGGCAATCCGTAGAAAATAGGTTGTGCTCCTGTAACGCGGTGCAAGAAGATGAGAATGCTCCAGAGACCTATCATTACCCATATTTCGCGGTGTTTATTAATCTTCAAAGCGAGGTAAAGGAGGGCACACTCCCAAAAGAGCAACAACAAGAACCACATTCCCTGTGTAGGTTTATAAATCAGGATACACAAGTGTTCCCACACTTTTTGTACATCGAGGATATAACCGTGATAAGTAGCCGAAATTAAGAACCATACGAAGAAAGGAATGACTAACACTTGAAAGCGTTTACTGAGGTTCAGTTCGCCACGAGTGTTGAAGTTCACATAGCCTGAAAGAAACATAAACAAGGGCATATGGAAGGCGTAGATGGTTACATACAGCGGGTTGGTGCGGTCATCACCTGAAAACCATTGCGAGGCGTGCCCTATTACTACCAAAATGATAGCAAAACCTTTGAGCACATCGATGAGTGGGTTGCGTTCTTTCATAGTTACTGCTTTGAGGGCAAAAATACATTCTTTTTTTGATACTACAAAATAAATTGATAATGCCGATAATGCCAATAATACCGAATAATGTCAATAATACCAAATAATGCCAATAAAACCAATAATGAACTTTGGCAAAGTGTGTACCGCAAAAGCGACATATTGGAGTTTTCGGAGGGGAACGGAAGATATCGAAGAAAAGTGAGGGTGTGTTTGAGATAGTGTTAGCTTATACAAAGCTTATAGGATACTTATACGAATCTTGGACGATTGTTATACAAGGGGTGTATAAGTGCTTGAGAATTAATAATCAAGAGTGAATAATAACAGGGGTTAAAACGAAGGGAAAAGAAAGTTGAGTTGGGGATAAGATGAGAGTGAAATCAATTTAGAATGGGGGTAAAATGGAGATGAGAAGAAGGTAGGGCGAATTGTTTTTCACCTGAAAGACAATAAAAAAATGAAAATAGTTTGCTAATTGCCAAATGTTTTATATCTTTGCCCCCGATTTCAGTACCTCTGATTAAAAAACACTTTCAACAATATCCCATCTTAAACGATATAATAAAGAGGAATTTCACTTATCTTGACTACTGAAAAAAATCACTTACTTTAATAACAACTATTTAAAATGCTTAACATTGTAGAGTTAAAATCTAAAAAGCTATCTGAGTTACAGGAAATAGCAAAACATTTGGATATACCTAAATATCGGTATGTAAATAAGCCTGAACTCATAGACCTAATTTTAAAACATCAAAAAGAAGAACTTCCTAACAAGAAAGAAGCAACACAGAAGGATAATTTTTTTGAGAACGCAGCAGAACCTAAAAAGCGTGGGCGTAAAAAGAAAATAGAAGTACCTCAAAAAGTGGGTAGTTCTAAACAAGAAAACTTAACCAAAGCGCCAGCTGTTAAAACTCCCGCTTCTGTTGATGAACCTAAAAGTGTTTATCAGAAGAAAAACAATACACCTGTAACTTCTAATACCCACCAGAATAATACTACCCCTACAAAAAATTACAATTCACCTGTACAAAATGGGAATGGCAATAATGGTAATTACAACCAAAGTGTGAGCAATGGAAGTACTGCTGTTAATAATGAGAATTTTGATAAAGAAAAGAAAAACCGCTATCGCGCTCCTGATTTTGAATTTGACAGCGTGGTAGATTGTGAAGGGGTTTTAGAAATTACTCCTGATGGCTATGGTTTTTTGCGTTCTTCGGACTATAACTATTTAGCTTCGCCAGATGATATTTACGTATCATCTTCACAAATCCGACTTTTTGGTTTGCAAACAGGAGATACTGTATACGGAGAAGTGCGTCCGCCTAAAGACGGCGAAAAGTATTATCCGCTACTAAAAGTTATTAAGATAAACGGACTTGACCCCCAAGTGGTGCGTGACCGTGTGCTCTTTGAACACCTTACGCCACTTTTTCCTGATGTAAAGTTTGAGTTGGCTGGTAAGGGAGCTACAGTTTCTACACGCTTGATAGACCTTTTTGCTCCTATTGGGAAAGGGCAGCGCGGTATGATAGTAGCGCAACCTAAAACGGGTAAAACAATGCTTTTAAAAGATATTGCGAATGCGATTAGCAAAAATCACCCCGAAGTGTACCTAATGGTACTTCTCATTGATGAGCGACCTGAGGAGGTTACTGATATGCAACGCAGTGTGCGAGGAGAAATCATTTCTTCGACCTTTGACAAAGAAGCTGCGGAACACGTGAAAATAGCTAATATTGTACTTGAAAAGGCAAAACGATTGGTAGAATGTGGTCACGATGTGGTTATATTATTGGACTCTATCACCCGTTTGGCTCGCGCATATAATACAGTGCAACCGGCTTCGGGAAAAGTACTTACTGGTGGGGTAGATGCTAATGCTTTACACAAGCCTAAGCGCTTTTTCGGGGCGGCTCGTAATATTGAAAACGGAGGGTCTCTTTCTATCATCGCTACGGCTCTTACCGAGACAGGTTCAAAGATGGACGAGGTAATTTTTGAGGAATTTAAAGGAACGGGTAATATGGAGTTGCAGTTAGACAGACGTATCTCGAACCGCCGTATTTTCCCAGCTATTGACTTGATAGCTTCGTCTACTCGTAGAGATGACTTGTTGCTTGATGAAAACACGCTTAATCGCACGTGGGTATTACGCAAATATTTGGCGGAAATGAACCCGATAGAGGCGATGGAATTTATGGAAAAGCAAATCAAGCAAACGCGCAATAACGAAGAGTTTTTGGCAACGATGAACAATTAGTTTTTTACAAAGGTAATATAGTTCATATCTGTAAAACAATAGATTATAAGGAGGTGCGAAAAATTATATAAATTTTTCGGTTTTAAAATTTGCAGATAATAAAAATAGTTGTACCTTTGCACCCGCATAATTGGAAAAACAATTGTGGTTGTGCACTTGGAGAGATGGCAGAGCGGTTGAATGCGGCGGTCTTGAAAACCGTTGAGGGTAACACCTCCGGGGGTTCGAATCCCTCTCTCTCCGCTAAGGTCAAAATGTTAATAAAATTATTTTTTAGGCTAAAATAGAACTTTTGTTTCTGTTTTAGCCTTTTTTCATATAAGGGAATAATAAGGGGCTGCAGTGATGAAACTTGAGTTAGAAGGTAGGAAATAACTTTCTGTGTTTCACTTATAATCAATACTTCTGATAGGAGATAGATATTTTTTAGGTTTAAAAACTTTTGTATTCGTCAATTTTGTAGTACCTTTGTAAAAAATTATATAGAATACTAAAGAAAAATGAATGCAGAAACACTTGCTGTAAACGAAATAGGAAATACGACCTCAACTACCTTAAAGAGCAATAAACCAGAGTGGATAAGGGTAAAATTACCGACTGGGAAGAAGTATACTGAGCTGAGGAGTGTGGTTGATAGATATAACCTTCACACAATTTGTACTTCGGGCAGTTGCCCTAATATGGGAGAATGTTGGGGGGAAGGCACAGCTACATTTATGATATTGGGGAATATCTGTACGCGTTCGTGTGGTTTTTGTGGGGTAAAAACGGGGCGTCCTGAAAGTTTAGATTGGGAAGAGCCCGAAAAGGTGGCGCGTTCTATCAAATTGATGAATATTAGTCACGCAGTACTTACCTCGGTAGATAGAGATGATTTAAAAGATATGGGGAGTATTATATGGGCTGAAACGGTGAGAGCCGTGCGCCGAATGAACCCTAATACCACAATGGAGACCTTGATTCCTGATTTTCAAGGAGTGGAACGCAACTTAAACCGTATATTGAAAGCAGCTCCTGAAATCATTTCGCACAATATGGAAACGGTGCGCCGATTGACTCGTGAAGTGCGTATACAAGCTAAATACGACCGCAGTTTAGGTGTATTACGTTACTTAAAAGAAAATGGGGCAAACCGTACTAAATCGGGGATTATGTTAGGGCTTGGAGAAACTGAGGAAGAAGTGATAGAGACCTTACACGACCTAAAAGAGGCAAAAGTGGATATTGTAACTATTGGGCAGTATTTGCAACCCTCGAAACAGCATCTTCCTGTAAAGAATTTTGTTACTCCTGAACAGTTTGCTAAATACAAAGAAATAGGGTTAGCATTAGGGTTTCGTCACGTGGAAAGTGGAGCTTTAGTACGTTCATCTTACCGCGCTCATAAGCATTTGTTATAAACCGTGTGGATTGTAATTCGTGAAAATATAAAAATAGCTCTTGACAGTATCAGAGGGCAGCTCTTGCGCACTATTCTCACTGTGCTTATTATTGCTATTGGCATTACGGCATTGGTAGGAATTTTGAGTGTGATTACTGCCTTGCGCAATACTTTGGAAGGCAATTTTTCTACGATGGGAGCTAATACATTTTCGATTACAAGATATCAATACAGTCAGCGAGCAGAGGGCAGTGGTACTACCCAAAAGCCACACCCTTTGATTAGCTATCAAGAAGCAGTAGCGTTTAAACAACAGTTAGACAATCCGTTTGCTAAAACGAGTATCTCTATGAATGTTGCTTCTTCAGCTGAAGTGAAATACGAAAACAAGAAAACAGACCCATTGGCGGTGGTAGTAGGTGTAGATGAGTACTACATTGGTAATTCGGGTTTAGAGATAGAAGAGGGGCGCAATTTCAGTGATTTCGACATACAAAATAACAGTTATGTATGTGTGATAGGTCCTGATTTCAAGAAGACTCTTCTCAAAGGCGTGAATCCATTAGGGAAGACCATTTCGGTACGCGGTTATAAATTCAAGATTATTGGTGTACTTAAAGAACAGAGTTCTTCTTTTGGTAATTACGAGAACTTTCAAGTGTTCATTCCGTTAGGTATTGCTCGCAGTGTTTTCCCTATTGATAATCCTAATTTCCAACTCAAGATTAGCGTTCAAAGCAAAGACCAGCTGGAAGGACTTATAAACGATGCTACCATAGTGATGCGCAATCTACGAGGCTTAGCACCTTTACAAGAGAATAATTTTGGGATAGAACGCAGTGATGACTTATTGCAACGCATAGGCAGTATTACAGGAACTCTCTCAGTAGCAGGTTTTGTTATAGGGCTGATTACCATTTTAGGTTCCTCAATCGCTCTACTGAACATTATGCTTGTTTCGGTAACCGAGCGCACCAAAGAGATAGGTATTCGCAAAGCGTTGGGAGCTAAACGCAAATCTATTACCTTACAGTTTTTTACTGAGACCCTAATGATTGCTCAATTAGGAGCACTTACCGGCATTGTATTAGGTATCAGTTTGGGATATGTGATATCTAAAGCTGTGAAGTTTGATTTTACCATTCCGTGGGGAGTTATAATAATTGCTATCTGTATAGCCCTTGTAGTGGCGGTGATATCAGGATTGTATCCAGCAGTAAAAGCCTCGAAGTTAGACCCTGTAGAAGCCTTGAGATATGAATAACTATGCAACCTTTATTGTTTAACAACCTCCATATAGAGAACGAACCTGTAAATATCCCGTTGCCCGATGGGATTACACTTACATTAAAGCGGGAAGATAAGAATCACCCTTTTGTATCAGGTAATAAGCTCAGAAAGCTCAAATACAACATTGTGCAAGCACAAGCAGAAGGTAAGGAAACGCTACTCACTTTTGGAGGGGCTTACTCCAATCATATTGCTGCGACAGCAGCGGCTGGGCAAATAATGGGTTTGAAGACCATAGGAGTGATTAGAGGCGATGAATTAGGTTCTAAAATAGATGTTAATCCCACGTTAAAGTTTGTTAAATCTTGTGGTATGGATTTTTACTTTGTTACAAGAGAGGCTTACCGACAAAAACACACGCCTGAATTCCTGGAAAATCTTAGGAAGCGCTATGGAGAAAACATCTATATAGCCCCTGAAGGAGGTACTAATGAACTGGCAGTGAAGGGTTGTGAGGAAATACTTACTCCTGAGGATAGTGCTTTTGATGTGATATGTACAGCTGTGGGTACAGGAGGTACTATTTCAGGACTTATCAATGCGAGTGCTAATCATCAGAAAGTCATTGGATTTCCTGCGTTAAAAGGAGCGTTTTTAAGTGAAATAATCAAGCAGTATACGACTAAGACTAATTGGGAATTAGTGCACGATTATCACTTCGGAGGTTATGCCAAAGTAACCGATGAATTAGTAGACTTTTTAAATGATTTTAACAGTCAGACGAAAATTTTATTAGACCCGATATATGTAGGTAAGATGATTTTTGCTATCTTTGCCCTCACGAAGCAAGGATATTTTGCGCCGAATACCCGTATATTAGCCATTCATACTGGTGGTTTACAAGGAATTAAGGGTTTTAACAACGAACGGATTAAAAAACATAAAAGTATATTGAATTATGATGAAAAGATTTAGTTTGCTATTGCTAATTCTCTTTATAATATCATCGTGCTCAGATCAACCTTACAAGAAAGGGAGAAATTCTCATTCGGTAATCTATCGTGGGCAAAAACCGGCACCACGGGTTGAGGTGAAGAAACCTACCCATTCGGAGATAGCACAACGAAATAAGGCATTAGCGGAATCAAAGCATAATCGCAGAGATATCTCAGAGGACAGCTTTCACGAGATAGTTCCTGCGGTACAGGTTACTGCAGCCGTTACTCAAAAGTATATTCAAGATTATAAGGATATTGCAATGGTAGAAATGCAACGTTACAATATTCCTGCAAGCATAACTTTGGCACAAGGTATTTTAGAAAGTGGTTCGGGGCAAGGACGCTTGGCTCGTTACGGCAATAACCACTTTGGTATTAAATGTCACGCAACTTGGAACGGTAAAACCATCACTCACGATGACGATGAGAAGAGTGAGTGTTTTCGCAAATACAAATATGCATACGAATCATTTGAAGATCACTCACAATTTCTTGTGAATCGCAATCGTTATAAAGCATTGTTTGACCTTAATCCTACTGATTATGAAAGCTGGGCACACGGGCTTAAAAAGGCAGGTTATGCCACTGATCCTACTTATGCGAGGAAGCTGATAGCGCTTATCAAGAAGTTTGAATTACATCAGTACGACAATCAAGTAATAGCAGCTAAAGGGGGAAATATAACTTCTTCTAACACCCAGGTTGCAAGTGTTTCTACTCCTAAAAAAGAAATTTCTAAACCAACTACTGTTGTAAGAACAACACCTAAACAAGTTGCCATCACTAAGCCTACTGTTACTAAAACTACAACAGTGAAATCTACTAATACTATTGATACTACAGCTATTGAAAAAGAGGCGATTGCTGAAGTATATTATCAAGTACAAACAGGTGATACCCTTTATAAGATAGCACGCGAGCAACAAGTGTCTGTACAACAGCTGATGAAGCTCAATAATTTTGATGATGTAGCAAGTAGCAACCTAAAAGTGGGGCAACAAATACGAGTGAACTAATGACTTTTAGTGAACTAAGAGATCATATTCATCATAAATTAGAAGTACTTTATCCTAAAAGTGAAATAAATGCTTTTTACTTTATTCTTTTGGAGTATTATGGAAAGTATAGTAAAGCCACTGTATTAGCAAATTCGAGCGAGCTACTTTCCGAAAATATAGCACAACCTATTTTACAAGCGATTAGAGAATTACAAACAGCGAAACCTATACAGTATATTTTGGGCGAAACAGAGTTCTTCTCTAATCGTTTTTTCGTAAATGAAAATGTATTGATACCTCGTCCTGAAACAGAAGAATTAGTGGAGTGGGTAATAGAAGAGAGTAAATTTAATAAGGGTAATATTAAGATATTAGATATAGGAACGGGTAGTGGTTGTATTGCCGTATCTCTTGCTAAGGCTCTCCCCAATGCCGTAGTAACTGCTATAGATGTATCAGAGGAGGCTTTGGAGGTAGCTAAACGCAATGCCGAATTAAACGCTGTGACTGTTCATTTTTTACAACAAGATATTTTACAAATAGACATTCTTCCTAATAAATATGATATTATTATTTCCAATCCGCCCTACGTACGTCAGTTTGAGAAAAAAGAGATGCGTGATAACGTCTTAGAATATGAACCTCATTTAGCACTCTTTGTCCCTGATAATAATCCATTATTATTTTACAATAAAATAGCTTCTCTTGCTCAACAGAGCCTAAATCCTAATGGAAGTCTTTTCTTTGAAATTAATCAGTATTTAGGAAAGGAAATGCAAGCGTTATTAAAGCAAAAGCATTTTACTGAGATAACCTTACGCCAAGACCTCTTTGGTAATGACAGAATGATAAAATCCAAGCAACCGCGTAAAAGTTCTTTTATTTTTTAACTGATACATAAAAGAAGTATTTTAATAAGCTGCTATAATTTCTCATTCACTAAAACATTAGATTTAAAGAGTTTTCGAGAGTTATTTATGAAAATATTCATACTGTCTTTAGCATTCTCGCTGAGATCTTTGTATTGATTTTTCTCGTACTCTTTACAGGGCAAAATTTCAAAAAGATATTTCTTGTTTGCTTTAGGAGTACGATTTACCCAAACTAAATAATATCCTTTATCGGTTATTCGAGTACCGTAGGCATCTTTAAAAAGGGTCAATTCTACCATTGCACCTCCGTCCGAAGGACTTTTGCGTTGGTTTGAAACAAAGTTACCCAGAGAATAAACAATAAACTGTTCTTTGTGAAGTCCTGTTTGAGGATAGTAATACATAGGTTGTAGCACGTGTGGGTGACCGCCTATGATAATATCTACACCGTTGTCGAAAAGAAATTGAGCTACTTCTTCCTGCTTTTTGTTTTGTCTTTGTTGGTATTCTATGCCCCAGTGTATCACTACTATCAACTTGTCGAGATTTGCCTTCTTTGCCTTCTCAATATCCTGTTTCATTAGGTCGAGATTTATTTTATTTACAATAGTAGGTTCTGGCACAGGTAAACCATTAGTACCATAAGTATAGTTGAGTATCCCTACTGAAATTCCATTCTTAGAAAGTACTAATAAGTTACGTTTCTCAAATTCTTCTTTGTTCCGAAAGCTACCCGTATGAGCTATTTTTAGAGAGTCGAGCACATCTAAAGTACGTATAATTCCTTTCTTTCCTCTATCACAAGTGTGATTATTGGCGGTTACCAACACATCTATGCCGCTATCTCTGCAAGCTAATGCTAAAGCATCAGGTGATGAAAACTGTGGATAACCTGTATAAGGTTTCCCTGCCAAAGTTACTTCCAAATTGGCAATAGCAAAATCTACTTGTGCAAACTTATGCTTGATTTTTTCGAATACAGGCATATAATTGTACTGTTGGGTCTCTATATCATAAGCTCCTTCTACTTGTGGCACGTGTCCCATTATATCACCCATAAACAGTAACGACATTCGGTTACCTGTTTCTTGAGCAAATGCTACCGAGAAAATAAGAAAACTGAGAAATACACGTATCATTTATTTAAAACCTATTTTAGTATGTTTGTTTTGTTCTTTAAGTTCTTTTATATCTATATTGGTAAGCTCTGCTAATGAGTAAGGCTTATCAACTGTGATATCTCTATCGGTAGATTGTAAATACTTATTGCACTTCTCTACCGTCAGTTCTTTAAACTTATACTCGGCTATCAATCTGCCTTTGCGCAATAGTGCTGAGTCTATCTTAGAAATATCCGAATTGAAAGTACAAATCAGTTGACATTCTAAGACGTCCGAGAGCATACCGTCAGCTATGTTGAGTATAGACGATACTACATCAGTATTACTGTTGAAAGCCGTGCGCTCAGCAATATAATTCTCACAATCTTCAAGTACCAAAACAGAGTTCTTATTACCTATGAGCAAACTGATAAACGCAGGGTCAGTAAGTGAACCTATCATTGTAGTAGGCACAAAAATAAACTTCTTATTCGGAATTTGGCTCGTAAGCCATTTGATGTAGTTCGTCTTCCCTGAACCTGCAATGCCGTGAAAAAGTACTACCCCTTTATTGTCGTTCGTCAAGGCATTCTTCACTCGGCTGTGTACCTCAAAGAAATCATCGTTATACATCGTTTCAAAGTCAATGCGGTAAGGCTTGATACTATGAGTTTTGATTTCCAATCCTATTTGTGTTTTCAGCAATATAGAAACCTTAGATTCTTTAGAGATATACTTTTCGATATACTCTGAAAATAAGGTGTTGAGATGTTCTTTAGCCTTAGGATTGTCGTTTTGATAGTATACTGAATTTACTTTGTAGAGTCCGTCTTCAAAAATCTGGTTATCGTAGTCGTTTGAGAGATTTTTGTCTATCACCAAAAAGGTTTCTAAATCTGGGTGAAAATAGCACTCTTCTGATTCGTATAATTCATTTTGCTTAGAAGCGTATTCTATAGTATAATAGTCGGTGCATTTCTCAAAATGTTTCAGCTTGTCTCGTTGGATAACCAAATCTTCTCCGCCTATATAGATACGTGCCATTAAGTCGTCCAACAAACAACGATACGGATTGCTAAATGTGAGAAGTTTGTATTTGTCGTAAACCTCTACGTGGTCATCAGAGTCTATCTGTAAGAGGTTTACAGGGTGATAATATTTAGATTCTTTTATTTTCATTGATACCATTTATAAGCTAATAGTGTATTCTTCAATAGCATTGCTATAGTCATAGGCCCCACTCCTCCTGGTACGGGAGTAATATAACTCGCTTTTTGTTTTACCTCGTCAAAAGCTACATCGCCTACAATGCGATAGCCTTTAGGTGCTGAAACGTCTTTTAGGCGGGTGATTCCTACATCTATCACGGTTACGCTCTCTTTTACCATATCACCTTTGAGAAACTCAGGAATACCTAATGCCATTACAATAATATCGGCTTGACGGGTGAGCTCGGCGAGGTTTGGGGTATGACTATGAGTGAGGGTAACGGTCGCGTTGCCTTGTGCTCCTTTCTGGTTGAGCAATATACTAATAGGGCGACCTACGATGTGTGAGCGACCTACCACCACCACGTGTTTGCCTTTAGTGGGCACCTCGTAGCGTTTGAGCAATTCCATAATGCCAAAAGGTGTAGCAGGAATGAATGCCTCCATATCCAATGCCATTCGTCCGAAGTTAGCAGGGTGAAAGCCATCTACATCTTTGGTAGGGTCAATAGCTAAAAGTATTTTCTGTTCGTCGATGTGTTTAGGCAGGGGTAATTGCACTATATAGCCGTTAATGTCAGGATTAGTGTTTAGCTTTTCAATTTCTTGCAAAAGCATTTCCTCAGTAATATCGGCAGGCAGTTTTACCAAAGTAGACTCAAAGCCCACTTGCTCACAAGCCTTTACTTTACTACCTACATAGGTGAGACTTGCCCCATCATTGCCTACGAGTACAGCCGCCAAGTGTGGAGCCTTTTTACCCTGAGCTTTCAGTTGCTTTACCTCTTCAGCAATCTCTTGTTTGAGCGCTTCCGAAGTTTTTTTACCGTCTAAAATAGTCATTTGTTGTTAGGTATTTAGGGATTAGTGAGCAGCCTCTTCATCGGTGATGTCAAGCTCTATTTGGTTCAAAAGTTGTTTTACTTGTGCTAATGATTCAAACGAATCACTAAAAGTAACAGCTGTTTTGGTTCTGTCAATTTCCTCTACAAGTCCTTTTATCATATCCACGGGTACGACTTCTTCGCCTCCTGATAAGTCAGCTTTAAAACCAATACCTACAGCCATTGTTTCTACTTGCATTCCGAAACAAATCTCAATAAACTCCTCTAAGGAAGCCGATTTCACAACTCCCTTAGCCCATTCGTCGGCTTTGCAAGCTATAGCTTTTTCCTCAGTATCCCAAAAGAGGGCTACAGGAATCGCTTCTTTTGTTTCTTCAATATAGAAGGCTTGCGAACCACACATCGCAAAAGCTTCGTCTACCTCTAAGTAGAACACTTCTTTGTTCTTTACTACAGTTTTTATGAATTTTTGTAACATATTTGTATTATTTATTTTTTTACTTAACCTCTCATTCCCTGCATCATTTGCATCATTTTTCTACCACCACCACCTTGCATCATTTTCATCATTTTGCTCATTTGTTCAAACTGTTTCATTAATTGATTTATCTCTTGAATGTCCCGACCGCTACCTTTAGCAATGCGTTTTTTGCGACTCAAATCAATAATGGCAGGCGTACTGCGTTCCTTTGGGGTCATTGAGTGGATAATGGCTTCTATATGTTTGAAAGCATCATCTTTGATATCAAGATCTTTCACGGCTTTGCCCACACCAGGGAGCATTCCCAATAGGTCTTTCATACTACCCATACGCTTGATTTGCTGTATTTGTTCGAGGAAGTCGTCAAAACCAAATTGATTCTTAGCAATTTTCTTTTGTAATTTGCGTGCTTGCTCTTCGTCAAACTGTTCCTGAGCGCGTTCTACCAATGAAACCACGTCCCCCATCCCAAGGATACGATCAGCCATACGTTCAGGGTAGAACACATCAATGGCGTCCATTTTCTCGCCTGTACCCACAAATTTGATAGGCTTGTTCACTACTGATTTGATAGTGATTGCCGCCCCACCACGGGTATCCCCGTCAAGTTTGGTGAGGATTACCCCATCGAAGTTGAGCACATCGTTGAAGGCTTTAGCCGTGTTCACCGCATCTTGCCCCGTCATCGCATCTACTACAAAAAGGGTTTCTTGCGGGTTGAGCGCTTTGTGGATGTTTGAGATTTCGTTCATCATTTGCTCATCGACCGCCAACCGACCTGCGGTATCCACAATCACCACATTCAAGTGGTTGTCCTTGGCGTATTGTACCCCTTTTTTAGCAATATCCACAGGGTCATTGTTACCTTTATCGGAGAATACAGGCACGCCTACTTGTTCCCCTACGATGTGCAATTGGTCTATCGCAGCAGGGCGATACACGTCACACGCTACGAGCAATGGTTTTTTATTTCTTTTGTTTTTAAGATAGTTAGCCAATTTCCCAGAGAAAGTAGTCTTACCAGAACCTTGTAGCCCCGACATCAATATAACAGTAGGGTTGCCTGATAAGTTCACTCCAGCAGCATCACCTCCCATCAGTTGGGTAAGTTCATCTTTTACGATTTTTACCATTAGTTGCCCAGGTTGCAAGGTAGTGAGCACCTGTTGCCCTAAAGCTTTTTCTTTTACATTGTTCGTAAAATCTTTGGCTATTTTATAATTCACGTCGGCATCAAGCAAGGCACGACGCACTTCTTTCAGCGTTTCAGCTACGTTAATTTCGGTAATTTTTCCGTGCCCTTTTAGGTTATGTAGGGCTTTCTCTAATTTATCACTTAAATTATCAAACATTTTTGTCCATTTTAAAAGTTGTGCAAAGGTACTGAAAAAAAGTGAAAACTAAAAACTAAACAGCTAAAAAAGTATATTACTACGTTCAATAAGGTGTTTTTACATACTATAACTCCTTATTTTATAGAATTTTAAAAACTGCTACGGATAAGATTTTTAGTATTTACCCTCACCTTTCCGTCCCTACATTCCCTCTTTGGAGGTTGTCCGCGATAGTGGAGTAAGTGAATAGCAGGAGGTTTCTTTCATTTTTCCGTCACTACAATTCCCCCTTTGGAGGGGGTTAGGGGGAGGTTTCTCTCATTTTCCCATCGCATCTCCCCCCTAATGCCTATGGCCTAAGGTCTAATGCCTCTTCTCTTTCTTTCGTCTCAAAACCCCATTTTTGGCATTATTGTATTACAGTATTAATCAATTACTTATACGCCATTTGTATATCAATCGTCCAAGATTCGTATAAGCATCCTATAAGCTTTGTATAAGCTAACCATACCTATTTTACCTTTTACCTTTTATCTTTTACCTCAAAACTCTCTTCCGAATTCCTCCGTTTCCTTCCGAAATCACTGATATATCATTTTTAGCGGTATACACTTTTCCAAAGTTTTTAATCGCTCGTCGTGCTACGACCTCGCACTGCCCGTCGTGCTCCAACTGGTATTATTCGTATTTATAGTATATTGCCATTATCCTTGATTTATATCACCAATTGCGCCCTATTAAACTCTTTTTTGTATTTTTGCAACCCTATTCATAGAGGAAGTATGTACGATAAAGTTCAAGCCATAGTTATTTCAACTCTCAAATATAGCGATAACAGTCTTATAGTGAAGTGTTTTACCCAAACGCTGGGCACTCGCAGTTATCTGTTACAAGGTATTTTAGCACAGAAGAAAGGTAGCTTGAAAATAGCCCTCTTCCAACCCTTTACGTTGTTAGAACTTGTGGCTACTCATAAAAATAACGGTACGTTAGGACGTGTAAAAGAAGCTAAAATAGCCACTCCTTATCATTCCCTACATACCGATATCTACAAGAGTGCTGTAAGTATGTTCCTTTCCGAAATCTGTGCTTTTGTTTGTAGTTCAGAAGCCCCCGACGAAGAATTATTTTCCTTTTTAGAACAGAAGTTCCTCTTTTTTGATAGAAACGATTTCTCCGCAAATTTTCACTTAAAGTTCCTGCTCGATATGTCGCGTCATCTCGGTTTTTACCCCGATATCACTCACGAGCATTTGCCCTTCTTTTTGCTGGAAGACGGCATCTTCAGTAGCAGTGATGAAAATAAATACGCCATTACAGGCACTACTCTCTCATTGTTTAAAACCCTCCTACATACTGATTACGCTCAGTTATCAAGCATTAAAAGCAATAAAAACGAACGCAATACCCTGCTCTATCAGCTACTTAAATATTATGAATGGCACTTCCCAAACTTCCGACAAATTAAATCCTTAGAGGTGCTACAAACGCTCTTTTAGTACTATTCCAACATAATGCATCGCTGTTTTTTACTCCCACACTTTGCGAAAGGTTTAAACTTTCTCAAAGTTAATCATAGCAAACAGCCTGTTAGATTTCTTATCTCAAACTTATACTAATAAAAAAACTCCAAGTAAAATCTTTCTACTTGGAGTTTTTCGTATATATTAATTAAAAAAATAGTGACATTAAATGTCGATAGCTTCGCCGTAAGCAGCCGCTACCGCTTCTTTTACACCTTCACTCATAGTAGGGTGTGGGTGTACTGCTTTGATGATTTCGTGACCAGTAGTTTCCAACTTACGAGCTACCACTGCTTCAGCAATCATATCGGTAACCCCTGCGCCAATCATATGGCAACCTAACCATTCACCATATTTAGCATCAAAAATTACTTTGATGAAGCCTTCAGTAGTTCCCGCTGCATTCGCTTTTCCTGAAGCAGTGAATGGGAATTTACCTACCTTTATCTCATAGCCTTTCTCTTTGGCTTGCTTTTCTGTCAAACCTACTGAAGCTATTTCAGGAGTACAGTAAGTACAACCTGGGATATTACCGTAGTTAAGTGGTTCAACGTGCATTCCTTTAATCTTTTCAACGCAAATAATACCTTCCGCTGAAGCTACGTGCGCTAAGGCTTGACCAGGAACTACGTCACCAATAGCGTAATAACCAGGAACATTAGTTTGGTAAAACTCGTTTACTTGAATTTTATCGCGTTCTGTTTTAATACCTACCGCTTCAAGTCCGATGTTTTCAATATTCGTTTTGATACCAACAGCTGAAAGGAGAATGTCTGCTTCCAAAACTTCCTCACCTTTAGCAGTTTTCACAAATGCTTTTACACCTTTGCCTGAAGTATCCACTTTAGTAACCTCGGCAGAAGTCATAATCTTAATACCTGATTTTGTAAGGCTCTTTTCTAATTGTTTAGAGATATCCTCATCTTCCACCGGAACGATATTAGGCATAAACTCTACGATGGTTACCTCAGTACCCATAGCGTTGTAGAAGTAAGCAAACTCAATACCAATCGCGCCACTACCCACTACAATCATTTTCTTAGGTTGCTCAGGCAGTGTAAGCGCTTGGCGGTAACCAATGATTTTTTTACCATCTTGTGGTAAAGCAGGCAATTCACGTGAGCGTGCCCCAGTAGCAATAATGATGTGGTCAGCACTGTATTCAGTTACTTTGCCGTCTTTGTCTTTCACATCTACCTTTTTGCCAGGTTTTAGGGTACCATAACCCATTATCACATCAATTTTGTTCTTTTTCATCAAGAACTGCACCCCTTTGCTCATTGTAGCAGCTACCTCGCGACTGCGTTTGATAACCGCGTAAAAATCCTTGTCAAAAGAGTCTTTCTTTAAGGTAATACCATAGTTCTCAGCGTGCTTTAAGTATTCAAACACTTGTGCTGATTTTAGCAAGGCTTTAGTAGGGATACAACCCCAGTTAAGGCAGATACCGCCGAGGTTTTCTTTTTCGATAACAGCGGTCTTAAAACCTAATTGAGAAGCGCGAATGGCGGTAACATACCCACCAGGACCACTTCCTAATACAATAACGTCGTATTTACTCATTTCTTTTAAAATTTATCAATTTTGATATTAGGCTACAAAGTTACGAATAATATTTTGAATAAAAGCTATTCTATTCACTTTTTTATTTATACGTAATTTTATATACTTGAATAATAAATATTTAACTTACGATTATTTGAAGTAAATAAGATAATCAAATTATTTATGTCTAAAAATCATAAAAATTGTAGAATCACTGTATTTTCTCAAAGTCTTATTACCTTAAAAAAAGCAATTGATATTCAGTTATCTATCATTATAACTTCATCATAGCTTCGTCTTTTCTCTATCTGCCTGTGTAGCTCGCACCGTTCTTTGTTCGTCTTTTGTTCGTCTTTTGTTCGTCTTTTGTTCGTCTTTTGTTCGTCTTTTGTTCGTCATTCCATTGCTACACTTCCCCCTTTGGAGGTTGTCTACGATAGCGTAGTAAGCTAATAGGGGGAGGTTTCCTTCGTCCTTAGAGTTCGTTTATTCTAATTCAAAGCAAAGAGAGCAAGGAAATTCATACTTATATATTTTTAGTAAGAAGTTCCACTACCTTATTATTAGGAAAAAACTCTTTCAGGATAACTTTCAAAACAGTATAAGCGGGAATAGCCACTACCATTCCTACAATCCCGAAAAGCATGCCACTAATAAGCGTGATTAAGAAAATTTCTAATGGTGTAGATTTCACTGAATTAGAAAAGATAAGCGGTTGAGAAAAGAAATTATCAATAAACTGGCCTATTATGAACCCTATCAACACATAAATAGTAGTAGGCAGGCTTACCGTCATAAAGTCGTTTTGCAAGTTGCTACTCATTGTGAGTAATGCCATTAGCACAAAGCCTATCATCGGACCTATATAGGGGATCAGGTTCAGTAAAGCGCATAAAAGAGCTATGATAAAAGCATTTTCCACTCCAAAAATGAGTAAAACTACTGTGTAAATAACAAAAAGTATGGTAATTTGTAGTATCAACCCTACAAAATAACGTGACAATAGGTCGTTTATCTTAAAAATAGATGTTTTTAGTTTGCGTTTGCGTTTAGGTGAGAAGATAGAGAGCACCGCGATGAGTATTCTGTCGCCGTCTTTCATAAAAAAGAAGGTAATAAAGAGTACCGAAAAGAATCCTATACCAAAACTACTGATAAACGAGATAAACGAGTTCAAAAAGTTAGGGATATCAATAAAGTTCAAGAGCTCTTGTACCCCAAAGGAATAATCTTCTTTTTGCATTCCCACCATAGAAAGCGTTTGTTGTAATAAGTCATCAAGGTTCGTTTTGAGCAGGTCTAAGTTTAAGCTCGAAAGGTTCTTACCCTGTGAGATGAGCAGTGGTATAAACAAGCTAAACACTCCTCCACTCAAGAGCACGAACAGCAACATCGTAAGCACTACACAGAGAGTTTGACTCTTAATTTTAAGTCGTTTGTGAAAGAACTGTATAAGCGGTTTGCCCATCAGTGTAAGTACTAACGACACGATGATATAAATAATAATAGATTGTAGTAAGTAGAGCGTATAGAGCCCTAATACTACCAAGACTATAATTCCTACGGCGCGCAAAATGCCGTTTGTAAGTTCTTTTGAGGTCATTTTTTCCTAATGATAACTATTATTTAATAGATAAAAATCCAATAACACTATCGCTGCCATTGCCTCTACAATAGGTACTGCGCGTGGCACTACACAAGGGTCGTGCCTACCTTTGCCTTGCATTTCTACTATATTGCCGTGTGCGTCAGGGGCGGGTTGCTTTTGCATAAGGGTAGCTACGGGCTTAAAAGCTAAACGAAAATAGATATCCATACCATTGCTTATACCCCCTTGTATACCTCCTGAGCGATTGGTTTGGGTAGTGCCATCGGGGTTGTAAAGGTCATTATGTGCACTGCCTCGCATAGCAGTACCTGCAAAGCCACTACCATATTCAAAGCCTTTTACAGCGTTGATAGAGAGCATTGCCTTTCCCAGTTGTGCGTGGAGCTTGTCAAACACTGGCTCTCCTAATCCTACGGGTACTCCCTTAATAACACAACTTACGATACCGCCCACGGTATCGCCTTCTTTGCGAATAGCTTTGATATAGGTTTCCATTTTGGCTGCTAAAGTAGGATCGGGACAACGTACGGTATTACTCTCAGCAAGTGCCAAATTAAGCTCGCTATAAGGTGTATTGAGCTGCAGTTCACCCACGCCCGACACATAAGCTGTGATCTGCACATCCTTGAGCACTTGCTTAGCTATCGCTCCTGCTACTACTCTACAAGCAGTTTCACGGGCTGACGACCTGCCTCCTCCACGGTAATCTCGAATACCGTACTTTTGCTCATATACATAATCGGCGTGGCTGGGACGATACACTTCTGCTATATGCGCATAGTCGGCTGAGTGTTGGTTCTCGTTCTCTATTACGAACCCTATGGGCGTACCAGTCGTTTTCCCCTCAAAAATACCCGAGAGAAACCGCACTTTATCCCCCTCTTTCCGTTGGGTAACAATAGCCGATTGCCCTGGCTTACGACGGTCTAATTCCTGCTGAATAACCTCAAAATCAAGGGCTATATTGGGCGGACAACCGTCAATTACACCGCCTAAAGCCTCGCCGTGCGATTCTCCAAAGGTAGTAAGCCTAAAGAGCGTTCCTATACTATTCCCTGCCATTACAATGCTTGCATTTTGGTTACTAAGGTCTCCATAAATTTGCTGATAGGCGTTTTGACCATCATTGCCATTACGGGGTTGAAGTTACCCTCAAACAATAGCTGTACTTCGCTTTCATTATCAGATACTTCTGCTATATTAGTAGTGAGTTGAAAAGGTATTTTGCCATTAGCCTCCCCTAAAACCAACTGTCTATCGGGCGTACTGCTTTTCTTCTCTAAGGATATTTCGGGCATTCCTTTTAGGGCAAATACAAAGGAATCATTACTAAGCATTTGAAACTTACTAATGTTCTCTGGCATCAATCTCTCAAAATTAGCCACGTTTTCTAACAGCGCAAAGAGCTCTTTAGCGCTCTTTGCTACAATTGTTTTTTTACTTTCTAAGTTCATATTTGTTACTTCTTAAATTGCCAATTGTCAATCGTCAATTATTACTTAACCAAAACTGTCTCCCAGCCATCGTATTGACCATTCGTATCAAGGGCAACGTCTATCAAATCCCACGTATCTCCATTGATATCGTCTACCGTATTCACTTTAGTGAGAATAAGATGGTAATAAACCTCTTGTGCCGACTCATCTCCATCGGGTACTACTTTACCACTGTCCTGCACTTGGTAACCCAGCGCCTGCACCTTCGCCAAAGCGTCGTTCATATCCTTTTCAGTATCAAAGTACAACCAATGATCAATAGGTCGCTCTTGGTCGGTATGGTCGCCCGATTCTATACAATGCCTGCGCACATTGTCGTTTTTAATGCCTTGATGCTCGTAGATATTGGGGTAAAGATAGTCAGTGTACACCTCCCAACCCGCATCATCTACGATATGTATCTCGGGCTTATAGTCGCTCACTTTAGCAAACGACGCCTCAATAGCGCTTACCAATGCCGTAGCCTCTTGCGTATAGATAAACCACGTAACATTGCCTTGATAGGTCACCACCCCTGCCAAAAGGTCGCTTTGCTTTAGAGCAGGCATTAGGTGCGCATCTTCAATGTCGTACAAACGCGTACGTTCGGCGTCCGATGAGAAACCGTGCTCGTCAGGATGCTTAAGCTCAAGGTTCAATCTCACACACTGAGCGTACCCTTCCAGCGGAAGTGCCAAGTCCGCAAGCCCCAAATTAATCCGAAACATAGCAGGCTTATCTTCCACCCTTCCTATGTAAACCGCCCAGTTCTCTGGGATTTGATTGTTCTCCATATAATATGTTATTTAAAAGTAGAATTTCCATAGGGACTCTTTATTATCTACCTTCTGTCCCATCTATTCTTATCAAAACTGTGTTTTTTCCAATACAGCATAATGAGAAACCCGATGAGAGCTCCACCCACGTGAGCAAAATGCGCGATATTACCGCCAAAGAGAGAGAAACCAGTAAAGCCTGAAAGCAAGTCGATGCCCACGAGTATAGGGATAAAATAGCGTGCTGCGACAGGGTAGGGGATAAAGAAGAGCATTAATTTGGCATCGGGGAAGAACATTCCAAAGGCTACCAAAATACCGTAAATAGCTCCTGAAGCCCCTACTGTAATACCTGCAAATGAAGAAGCCATAGTATTAATAGTATCGGCTGAAACATAGTTAGTCCAAACAGATGGGTAAGTTCCTGTGCTAATAGTATTCATTAGGTCTTCCATAGTAACCCCCATACCGCTAAGTGCTTCAAGGGTGTGATGCACATAATAGTAATTCACTCCCGTATGTAATAATGCAGCTCCTATGCCACAAGAGAAATAGAAGAATAGAAACTTGTTGCGCCCCCAAATATTCTCTAAGGGAGTTCCGAAAGCCCACAGAGCGTACATATTAAAGAGCAGGTGTATAAAATCAGCGTGCATAAACATATAGCTGATGTATTGCCACCATCGGAAATTAGGATTTTCAAAATAATGTAAGGCAAAAGTACCATTGAAATTTACTTGAGGCAAAAATAAGCCTTTTTCATTCAATGCCGTAAGTGCCAATACTATGGTATTGATAATAATCAGATGTAGTACTGTTTTTGATATTCTTTCCATTTTTAGTCTTTAGTCATTAGTTGTTATTAGAACAAGTTTTCAATATCACTTGCTGAAAGACTGTAGTAAATACGCTTTCCAAAAGGCGAAATTAATACTTCTTGACAACTAAACAAATTATTTATCAAAGTTTCTTGTTCTTCTTCGCTGAGCACTTGCCCTGTTTTTACTGCTAAATTCTTGCATAACGCTTTAGCAAATGCTTCTTTTTGAGTATTTTCGGTAGCAGGTAAAGCTTCAATGTGCTGTTGCAAAAGCTCGTTGAAAATATTGGGTATCTCACTATCGGTAAGGTGCAAAGGTATACCACTTATCACTATTTTGTCACTCTCTATAGTAAACATAAAACCACTGTGCTCAAAGAGGTCTCGCAACTGACCAATTACTTCCAATTCGTGAGGTGCAAATGGCAACTCATAGGGGAACATCAGTTGCTGACTTGCCGTGTGGGTGGACTGGAGGTTCTTCATTAAATCCTCAAAAAGCACGCGTTGGTGTGCCCTGTTTATATTGATGATGATGAGCTCTCCGCCTAAGGTAGTGACTAAGTACTTTTTAGCTAAAGCGATAATTTTCTTGCCTTGACTGCGCTCCGGTGTAGCTTCAAAAAGGGAACTTACAATAGTTTCAGCAGGGGGCGTATTTATTGCTGATTCAATACCGGTGTACAAACTTTCCCAAGAAGGAGCTTTTTTGGTGTAAGAGCCAAAATTACTATGGCTACTTCCGCTACTGCTTCGGCTCACATACTCTTCTTTAAACGGATTGAAATTAGAGTCGATTTCAATTTTTGGAAACTCTGGCGTTTTATCTTTGTAATCGTACGGAATATCGAAAGTAGGGTCTTTACTAAAATCAAGGGTGGGAGCAATGTTAAACTGACCTAAACTGTGCTTTACTGCTGATTTTAGCAAAGCGTAAATACTATGCTCTTCTTCAAACTTAATCTCGGTTTTCGTAGGGTGAATGTTGATATCAATAGTTGCGGGGTCTACCTCCAAACTGATGAAATACTCGGGCTTCTGGTCGGTGTGAATGAGACCTTCATAAGCGGCGGTAATGGCGTGGTTCAAGTATTGATTTTTCACAAACCTATGATTGACCATCAAGAATTGTAAGTTTTTAGTCTTTGCCAAATACTCAGGTTTTACAATAAAACCACTGATTTGCACTACAGGTGTATCTTCGGCGATAATTGGTACCAACTTCTCATTGGTCTTGCCGCCAAAGAGATGCACAATGCGCTGACGGAAATTGGTAGCTGGTAGGTTGAACAGCTCATTGCCGTTGTTGTATAAATAGAAATGAATAGCAGGGTGTGCCAACGCTACACGATGAAACTCATCGAGGATATGGCGGAATTCTACCGTATCCGATTTTAAGAAGTTACGACGTGCCGGAATGTTGAAAAACAAATTTTTCATTGCAATGCTCGTACCGGTAGGGCATACGCAGGGCTCTTGTTTAGTAATCTTGCTTCCTTCGATGTGTATTTCAGTACCCAACTCGTCTTCAGGGCGTTTGGTTTGCATCTCGACGTGCGCAATGGCTACTATTGACGCTAATGCTTCCCCACGGAAACCTTTGGTTTGCAAGTGAAAAAGGTCTTCCGCCTTTTGTATCTTGGAGGTGGCGTGGCGCTCAAAAGCCATACGCGCATCGGTAGTACTCATACCGATACCGTTGTCGATTACCTGCACGAGGGTTTTGCCTGCGTCCTTAATGAGCAGTTTTATTTCGGTAGCACCAGCATCAATGGCGTTCTCCATCAGCTCTTTTACTGCTGAAGCGGGACGCTGAATTACTTCGCCAGCGGCTATTTGGTTGGCTACGTGATCGGGTAATAATCTTATAATATCTGACATTCTATTTATTTAGGTAAAAGGTAAGTCGTAGCACGACAGGCAGTGTGAGCCACACAGGCAGGCGCGAGTCGCACGGGCAGGTGCGAGCCGCACAGGCAAATAATAAAGTTTAAATAAAGATAAGACGAACAAAGAACGAACAAAGAACGAACAAACAAAGAACGAACAAAGAACG